>JAYEOJ010000020.1:3290-6013 GCA_034722835.1 Bacteroidota bacterium
TCCCACCAGGAGGGTACTTTCCATCCCTGAAAACTACAGTGTGGAGGAAATTCCTTCGGGTTGTTGCGGGATGGCAGGATCCTTTGGATATGAAAAGGAACACTATGAACTATCAATGAAAGTGGGTGAACTGGTGTTGTTTCCTGCTGTGCGTGAGGCAGATAAAGAAACTATTGTAGTTGCACCCGGTACCAGTTGCAGGCATCAGATCGGAGATGGAACCGGCAGAAAGGCAATGCATCCGGTGGAGCTATTATATAATGCGTTGAAATAGATTTTAATTATTATTGGAGCTATTATGTGGAAAATACTGAAAAAACTTCCCCTCTGGGCAAAGATCTTTATTGGCATGGGACTGGGAATCCTGTGGGGACTGGTCTCGGTATGGGCAGAATGGGAGATGTTTACCACCGACTGGGTAAAACCCTGGGGAACAATTTTCCTGAAACTCCTGAAACTCATAGCCGTCCCGCTGATTTTTGTTTCGCTTGTGAAGGGTATTTCCAGTCTCACCGACATCACCAAACTTTCCAGGATAGGATATAAAACCATCATCATCTACATTATTACTACTGTGTTTGCCACCACGGTCGGACTGGCCATGGTGAATATTTTCAAACCCGGTGATGTGTTCCCGGATGACAAGCAGGACCAGTACAGGGAACAGTTTGCAGGACAGATGGAGATCCGGCAGGAATCGGCTCGGGAGATCGAGAAGCAATCTCCGCTCTTCTTTTTTGAAGATATGATCCCTGAGAATTTTTTCAGGGCGGCAGGAGATAACTCCAAGATGCTTCAGATCATCTTCTTTGCCATTTTGTTCAGCATCGCCCTGGTACTTGTGCCGGGTGAAAAGACCCAGGTGGTAAAGGATTTCTTCGATGGCCTGAATGACGTGATCCTCAAAATCGTGGATATGATCATGCGCTTTGCACCCATTGGTGTTTTTGCCCTGATGGCTGCTCTGGTTGTAGACTTTTCAGGTGATGCAGATATTTTCACTGCCCTGGGGATGTATATGCTTACCGTGATTATCGGATTGTTCCTGCTGATCCTCGGACTCTACCCGCTGATGATGCGTATTTTTGCCGGATTCGGGATCCATCCTTTTATGAAAGCGATCCTGCCGGCACAACTGGTGGCCTTCACCACCAGTTCAAGTGCGGCCACCCTGCCCGTTACTATGAAGCAGGTGACCAACGAACTGGGGGTTTCCAAACCCATCGCCAATTTCGTACTTCCGGTAGGAGTTACCATCAACATGGATGGGACCAGCTGCTACCAGGCCATCGCGGCTGTCTTTATTGCACAGGTCTTCGGGATCGATCTGACCCTGATTCAGCAATTGACCATCGTGCTTACAGCCACCCTGGCATCTATCGGATCGCCAGGTATTCCCAGCGGTAGTATCGTGATGTTGATTATTGTGCTGAATTCAGTGGGTCTGCCGGTGGAGGGACTTGCTTTGATCCTGGGTGTGGACAGGCCACTGGATATGTTAAGGACGGTGGTGAATATCACAGGCGATTCAACTGTTTCCTCCATTGTAGCCAAATCGGAGGGAGAACTAGGCAATAATTCTTAGAAATCCAGCCGATTTGAGCTGGATGGTGAATTGGGCAAATCATTGAATGAGTCTTCTAACTGCCTCTTTTTCATGTTAACAAGCAACTTTTAGCTTCTATTTAAGCCTTTCAGAAGGCCTTATTTCACTCTGATCCGACCCGATGCCTGGCATTTTTCCCCTGAGAAAGGTGAAATCCCAGTTTATGTACATAAAAGTATTTAAGAAAATGAAGGTGTTAAGGGGAGGAGGGAGGAACAGTTTGAATCCCTGTCAAGCTTATATGCTGCAGTTGGATGCCTTCTGCTGGCTTCTTCCGGCTTCTTCCGGGAAAGTGAACCAACCTTAGAAACAAATTTGTGTTGCAGACCCGGTCCAGATAGAGTGGATTTTCCTCTAATTGAACAATTGACAAATGTAACCATATTTAGGGCGGTTACAATTGTAATCTAACAAAATCAATAGAAATCTATACAATATGATACAAATTGCAGTCAAATCACTGGTTACAAATGTCAACAGAATATCAGGCACTTTCAATTCGTAAGATTCATCATTTAAACAACATATAACCAGTTAGATACAGGAATTAACCTGAACTAACTTCAATAAAATGACTGAAAAAGGTCGAAAAACAGCTTTCAAACAGTAATATATGGAGTTTATATCGCTTAAATCCAGTCTTTTATTGATATAATATAAACCAATACTTCACTTAGGCCCCAAAAGGGCTGAATTTGCGCCTTATACGGGGCTGTAAACGCCATGTCCAGCATGTTTTAGAGCTCCAGAAGAGCTGATAACAGGAGAAAGGAGCATGTTCGCGGCTATTATAACAAATATCCCTTATAATCTTAGAAAATGCACTGCTTATTCAGCAATCCTGGATCTATCCCCTCTTATAGAAAATAAGTAAAACTTGCTATAATTGTTATTCGGTTACAAATGTCAATTAGCACATGTTACATATGGAAACAAAATACTTGTTACATTTGTAATCAAAGATAAGAGCATGAAAGAACGTCTTATTCAACTACTGGACCTGGAACAGCTGTCTCCATCTAAATTTGCAGATATAATCGGGGTACAGCGAAGTAGTATTTCGCACGTTATCTCAGGAAGGAACAAACCCAGCTTTGACTTTCTACAGAAGACTTTA
>JAYEOJ010000021.1:0-6000 GCA_034722835.1 Bacteroidota bacterium
AAGGAATGGCTGGACTGTATCAGACCTGGCGGGACCCCCTCAGCCAATATCGAGATGGCTTTTGAGGAGGGAGTGGTCATCGCTATGGCAGACATAAGCTACCGGGAGAAGTGCAGGACGGAATGGGATCCGGATGCACGCAGGATCAAAAGGATTTAGTCTTCCCTGGCTCCCCATCCCTGTGCCTGCAGGGGGATGGCATTGCCATCATTGCTTACCAGCAGGGCCGAACCTTTTTTGTCGGTGATGTTTCCAATGACGCTGACTCCCTCAATGGCACTTACCTTATCGAAATCGGATAGCGGAACCGTAAATAGCAATTCAAAGTCCTCTCCCCCATGCAGGGCGGCCACCATAGGTTCCAGCTGGAACTCAGCAGCAGCTTCTTTGGTTTCTTCGGCCATGGGGATGCGTTCATCATACACCTGGCACCCACACTCCGAGGCCTTACAGATATGAAGCAACTCCGATGCAAGTCCGTCCGAAATATCAATCATGGCAGCAGGTACTATGCCTGCCTCCTTCAGGGCCATAAGCACATCCACCCGTGGCTCCGGTTTCAGGTAACGTTCCAGGATGTAATCATACCCGCTTAGTTCGGGCTGGAAATCAGGATCCTCGGCATGGAGCTGTTTCTCCCGCTCCAGGATCTTCAGTCCCATGTAGGCCGCCCCCAGGTCCCCTGTCACACAGATCAACTGGTTGTTTTGCGCCGTACTGCGCAAAGTCAGCTCCTCCTTCAGAGCGGTCCCGATGGCTGTCACGGTGATGACCAGACCGGTCATTGATCCGGAAGTATCACCACCCACCAGGTCTACATTAAACTGTTCACAGGCCAGTTTTACTCCCCCGTAAAACTCTTCCAGGGCTTCCACCGAGAATTTTCCGGAAATACCCAGAGAAACGGTGATCTGGCGCGGCGCCGCATTCATTGCGTAAACATCCGACAGGTTAAGCACCACCGCCTTGTATCCCAGGTGTTTCAGAGGTGTATAGACCAGGTCGAAATGAACCCCTTCCAGTAACATATCGGTGGTGATCACCTGCAAATAGGTACCATGATCAATCACGGCGGCATCATCACCCACGCCAACACGGGTACTTTCCTGTCTGTTTGTGAAGCCCGAAGTGAGGTGATCGATGAGTCCGAACTCGCCCATTTCTTCAATGGTGCGGATCTTTTTTGAGGCCATAAGAAATATTTATATCCCGAACAATTCAATTGCCCTGTTGTATTACAAATGTAAGAACAAGTTTTTGTATATTTGGGCTCTATTTTAAATTAATCTTATTTACAATTAGATAGGGCCATCTTTACCCAAAACACGCGGAACTTTGACAGATCAGGAGAAGATATTAAATGAGGTAACAGGTAGCGATTATAAGTTTGGATTTCAAACCAATATAGATACAGAAACCATTCCCAAGGGATTGAGCGAAGAAGTGGTCCGGATCATCTCTGCCAAAAAGGAGGAGCCCGAATGGCTCACCGAAGCAAGGCTAAAGGCCTTCAGGCACTGGCAGACCATGCTTATGCCCGACTGGGCGCACCTGAAGATCCCGGAGATCCATTACCAGGACATTATCTATTATGCGGCCCCCAAACAGGGAGCCAAATATGAGAGCATGGACGAGGTGGACCCGGAACTGCTGGACACTTTTAACAGGCTGGGAATTCCCCTGGATGAACAAAAGCAACTGGCAGGCGTGGCGGTGGATGCAGTGATGGACAGTATTTCGGTAAAAACCACCTTCCAGGATACCCTGGCCGATAAGGGGATCATCTTCTGCTCTTTCAGTGAAGCGGTGAAGAACCACCCCGACCTGATTAAAAAATACATGGGTTCGGTGGTTCCTTATACCGATAACTTTTTTGCGGCCCTTAACTCGGCTGTTTTCAGCGATGGATCGTTCTGTTACATCCCAAAAGGGGTGCATTGCCCTATGGAACTTTCCACCTATTTCAGGATTAATGCAGCCAATACGGGTCAGTTCGAGCGTACCCTGATCGTGGCTGAGGATGACTCCTATGTCAGCTACCTGGAAGGATGCACGGCACCCATGCGTGATGAGAACCAGTTGCATGCAGCCATCGTGGAAATTGTGGCCATGGAGAATGCCGAAGTCAAATATTCAACCGTGCAGAACTGGTACCCGGGCAATAAGGAAGGGAAAGGCGGGATCTACAATTTTGTGACCAAGCGCGGGATCTGCAAAGGGGATAATGCCAAGATCTCCTGGACCCAGGTCGAGACCGGATCGGCAGTCACCTGGAAATACCCCAGCTGCATCCTGAGAGGAAATAATTCGGTGGGTGAATTTTACTCGGTGGCGGTGACCAACAACTACCAGCAGGCCGATACAGGCACCAAGATGATCCACATCGGGAAAAACACCCGTTCCACCATTATCTCAAAAGGGATCAGCGCCGGGAAGAGCCAAAATTCGTATCGCGGACTGGTCAAGGTGCTGAAAGGAGCACAGAACGCAAGAAACTATTCACAGTGTGACAGCCTCTTGCTGGGCGACAAATGCGGGGCACATACCTTCCCCTACCTGGAAGTGGACAACCCCAGCGCGGTAGTGGAACATGAGGCTACCACCTCGAAAATCGGGGAAGATCAGATTTTTTACTGCAATCAGCGGGGCATCGATACGGAGAATGCCATCAGCCTGATTGTAAACGGATATGCCAAGGAGGTACTGAATAAATTGCCCATGGAGTTTGCGGTGGAGGCACAAAAATTACTGGCCATCACCCTGGAAGGGAGTGTGGGGTAAAGTCATTAGTTATTTGAGAAAGCGAACATGATGTTAGAAATAAAAGACTTAAAAGTTAGCATTGAGGATAAAGAGATCCTGAAGGGAATCAATCTGTCTGTGAAGGCCGGTGAGGTTCATGCCATCATGGGGCCCAATGGATCAGGAAAGAGCACCCTGGCCTCGGCACTGGCAGGACGGGACTACTTTAATATCACCCATGGAAAGATCCTGTATGAAGGAAAGGACCTGACCGAGCTAAGTCCGGAAGACCGGGCCAGGGAAGGTATTTTCCTGGGATTCCAGTACCCGGTGGAAATTCCAGGGGTAAGTATGGTCAATTTTCTGCGCACGTCCATCAACTCCATGCGGAAATACAGGGACCTGGAGCCCATGCCGGCAGGTGATTTTCTGAAGCTGATGCGGGAGAAGAAAAAGGTTGTGGAGATCAATTCCGACCTGACCAACCGTTCGGTGAACGAAGGATTCTCCGGGGGAGAAAAAAAGAAAAATGAGATCTTCCAGATGGCGCTCCTGGAGCCCAGGCTGGCCATTCTGGATGAAACCGATTCGGGGCTCGATATTGATGCCCTGCGTGTTGTTTCCAACGGCGTAAACAATCTTCGTTCACCCGAAAATGCGACCATTGTTATTACCCACTACCAGCGCCTGCTGGACTATATAGTTCCCGATGTGGTACATGTGCTTTACAAGGGGCGCATCGTGAAATCGGGCGATAAATCGCTGGCCAAAGAGCTGGAAGAACACGGATATGACTGGATCAAACAGGAGGTAGATGCAGACACTTGATAAATACCTGGATCTCTTTCAGCAAAACAGGGAGAAGATCGGGAAGGACGATTCGCCCTATATGAAAGAGCTGCGCGACAGGGCTCTGGCATCCTTTCAGCAGGACGGATTCCCCCTGCGCAAAGAGGAGCGGTACAAATATACCCACCTGGAGCCCGTGTTTGACGGGGAGCTTTCCTTTGATTGCCAGCCCAGGCCCATCCTGTTTGACGAAGCCGACATCTTCCGATGTGATGTGCCACTCCTGGATTCCAATGTGTTAACCGTATTGAATGGCTTTTACCATTCACCCGAACAGGAAATGCTGACCACGCTGGAAAATGGCATTATCTACGGCAGCCTGAAGGAGGCCATGAATCAGTACCCCGACCTGGTGGAGAAACACCTGGGCAAAAATGCTCCCACGGACGATGAGCCCTTTGTGGCCCTGAACACCGCGTTTTCACAGGACGGAGTATTTCTTTATGTTCCGGAAGGGGTCCGGATGGAGCGACCGATCCAGATCATCAACCTGCTGCTATCCGATAAGAACCAGATGGTTCAGCACCGGAACCTCTTTGTGCTGGAACGAAATGCCGAGGCCCAGGTGATTATCTGTGACCATACCCTGAGTCCGCATATGTTCCTCACCAATTCGGTTACCGAAGTGTTTACTGCTGAGAATGCCGACATGGACCTGCTGAGACTGCAAAATGAACACAACAACTCCTGCCAGGTCACCAATACCTGGATCAGACAGGAACGTTCGTCCCGCTGTCAGCATGGTACCATTACCCTGCACGGGGGGATCGTCCGGAATAATCTCCGGGTCAACATGGAGGGAGAAGGAGCAGAAACCAGTGCACTGGGTCTCTTCCTTACCGATAAGATGCAACATGTGGACAGCTACACAGTAATTGAACACAGCAAACCGCATTGTACCAGCAACCAGTATTATAAAGGGGTCCTGGATGATTCTTCAACAGGGGCCTTCAACGGGAAGATCCATGTGCATCCCGATGCCCAGAAGACCGAAGCATTCCAGGCCAACAATAACATTTTACTTACGGATACGGCCAGGATGCATACCAAACCACGTCTGGAGATTTATGCCGACGATGTAAAATGCAGTCACGGGGCCACGGTGGGACAACTGGACGAAGAGGCCCTTTTCTATCTGCAGTCACGCGGAATCCCCAAAGATGAGAGCCGGCTGATGCTGATGGATGCTTTTACCTGGGATGTGATCTCAAAAATCAAGCAACCCTCCCTGCAGGAGCGAATTACCGACCTGGTAAGCAAAAGGCTTCGGGGAGAACTCTCCAGGTGTAACAACTGTGCCATGCACTGCGAGGAACACGAGAAATGACCATGGGCCTCGATATAACAAAGATCAGGAACGATTTTCCAATACTGACGCAGCAGGTTTACAAGAAACCGCTGATCTACCTGGATAACGGGGCCACCACCCAGAAACCCCGGATAGTAATTGACACGATCAGGGAATTGCAGGAGCAGCATAACAGCTCCATTCATCGCGGGATCCACTTCCTGAGCGAACAGATGACCGAACGCTATGAAGCGGCCAGGGAAACGGCCCGGGATTTTCTGAATGCCGCATCCACCAGTGAGATCATCTTTACCAGCGGAGCCACAGGATCTATTAATACGGTCGCCTTCTCCTTTGGTGAGAAATATGTAAAAGCAGGTGACGAGGTCCTGATCTCAGAAATGGAACACCATTCCAATATTGTTCCCTGGCAGATGTTGTGTGAGCGGAAAGGAGCCCATCTGAAGGTGATCCCCTTTCAGGATACCGGGGAGCTGGACCTGGATAAGCTGGATGAACTGCTGAGTGAAAAAACCAGGATCGTGGCACTGACCCATGCCTCCAATTCGCTTGGGAGCATCAATCCGGTCAAAGAGGTGATCCGTAAGGCACATGCCAGGGGCATCCCGGTGTTGATCGACGGTGCCCAGATGGTACAACATGGCAAGGTGGATGTAAGGGAGCTGGATTGTGATTTTTACGTCTTCTCCTCCCATAAAATCTTCGGACCCACAGGATCCGGGGTACTCTATGGAAAAGAGTCCATGCTGGAGGAGCTTCCTCCCTACCAGGGGGGCGGTGATATGGTGGACCAGGTCACATTCAATGGAACTTCCTACAACACACTGCCTTTTAAGTTTGAAGCCGGGACCACCAATTATACCGGAGCCATCGGACTGGCTGCCGCGCTTGATTACCTTCAGTCCATCGGCCTGGAAGCAGTTACTCAATACGAAAAGGAGCTGACCGGCTATGCCCTGGAAAAACTGGGCCAGATTGATCTTTTGAAGCTATACGGAAACAGTGACAGGCGGATTTCAGTCTTCTCTTTCCTGCTGGAAAATATTCATCCCTACGATGCCGGGATGATCCTGGATAAAATGGGAATTGCGGTCCGCACC
>JAYEOJ010000022.1:0-5990 GCA_034722835.1 Bacteroidota bacterium
ACACCCGGAAACTTTGCGGAAGATGATCCGGTGCTGGCCGATCATCAGAAATTAACGGGGATTATCCGGCTTGACTACACGCCCAGACAACCCTATGTGATACGGACCTACAGAAAGGATCTGCGCGATTCCAAATGGCCCACTTTTTCGCTGGAGTACCAGCACACTTTTCCACTGGAAGGCGGACTTTGGTCTGACTTCAGTCTGCTGAAGGCAGGTATCACGCATAGCGTGGAAGCCGGACTATTGTCAACCCTGGACTGGTCCCTCAGATCCGGATATTTCTTCAATAACACGGCTGTCCACTTCTCCGATTTCGGTCATTTTAAGTCCAGTCCGCTCTACATCGACATGGCGAAATTTGACGATGCCCTGATGCTGATGGATTACTATGAAGCCAGCACCTCCGATTACTGGGTGCATGCCGATGTGAAACTCACCTCCTCCTACCTGCTTATCAAGTTCCTGCCCTGGTTCAGCGAGCGGCTCTGGAAGGAGTCTATCGGGGCCACTTACCTATATACCCCCCAGGCTCCCCACTATGTTCAGATGGGATACAGTCTCAATGAACTTTTCTTCCTGATAGACCTGGGAGTCTATGTGGGATTTCAGGAGGGAGAATACAAGGGATTCGGAGCCCATCTTAATTTCCGGTTTTAAACATTCCTAAGCAGAAATTTGTTATCCTTGTACAGAATATGAAAGGGATCGCACTCATATTGGTAGGCTGCATGCTTCTGCTGAGCAGTGAGAATCTCCTGGCGGGATTTCAATTCCCCGTGGAGGCTGCTGAGATGTCCTGTTGCATGGACCACAGTTCAGATAGCTGCGACACAGAGGCTGATCATCCGGATGGCAGGCAGCCCTGCGACGGGGACCACGATTGTCTTCCCGGTTGTGATTGCTCCTGTCAATACCAGATTTCAGCCATTACCTACAGTTTTATTGAGGTATCCGGAACCGTGGTACATTCCTATCATTATGGCCAATATGTGAATACTTATAGCTTTGAGTATTCCGATGACTTTCTCCAGCCGCCCCGTTTTGGATAACTGAACAACGAGTACCAGTAGAATTCAGTTAACCAAAACATCTTTCAAATGAAAATAAAAATAGCTTTGCTGTTATGCATCCTTAGTGGTGCATACAGTCAACTCGTTCAGGCAGCGCCTGCAGCAGCGCCGATCGCAGCGCCGGACTCCCTTTCCATCTGGGTAAACGGACTGTGCGGAATGTGCGAAACAAGAATTGAAAAGGCTGCATTGAAAATCCGGGGTGTCAATACGGCTTCCTGGGATGCCGAAACCCGGATGCTAAGCTTAAGCGTGGATCCGGATAAATTCAAAGAGAAAAAACTTCATTACAACATTGCCAGTGTGGGTCACGATACCCGGGAATTACTGGCCCCTGACCCGGTATATGAAGCCCTGCCCATGTGTTGTAAATACAGGGATTTTGCAACACATGAAGAAGCCAGTGGGGTAAGGCCCACGTCGGGAAACCATGTATCGGGACTGGTCGTGGAGATGGGGGAAGAAGGTGAAAAGCTTCCTCTCCTGGGTGCCAATGTTTACTGGATGAATACGGGCGCAGGAACGACCACAGATCAGGAAGGGCGCTTTTCCATTGAGCGGGAGGAAGGTATCCACATGTTGGTCATCAGCTACGTGGGTTATGGAAATGACACCATACATGTGGATGGGCCCGCGGAGGTAGAGGTGGAGTTTTCCCGGGCGAATATGCTGGAAGAGGTCCGTGTTGTTCACCGGGTCAAACCCACCTCCATAGATTACAGAAGCGCTTACAACATTCAGAACATTCATGAAAAGGAGCTGACCAAGGCTGCATGTTGTAATCTTTCCGAAAGTTTTGAAACCAATCCTTCGGTGGATGCGGGACTCACCGATGCCGTAACAGGGACCAGGAAGATCGAGATGCTTGGACTGGCTGGCCCCTATGTGCAGATTATGCGCGAGAACATGCCCGATGTGAGGGGACTGTCGGCCCTCTACGGGCTCACCTATGTACCGGGAACCTGGATTGAAGGGATCCAGTTGAATATGGGTGCCGGTTCCGTGGCAAACGGGTTTGAGAGCATGACCGGACAGATCAACGTGGAACTGAGAAAACCAGAAAACAGCGACAGGCTATTCCTGAACCTGTACGGAAACAGCGATGGCAAAATGGAAGCCAATGTGATGACTGCCTATCCAATCAATGAGCAATGGAGCGGCAGCCTCCTGCTCCATGGAAACAGCAGGCCCTTTCAGCTGGACCATAACACAGATGGATTTGTGGATCATCCCACGGGCAGTCAGCTCGTGGCACTCAAACGTTTTAAGTACAGTGGGGAGAACGGCCTGGAGAGCCAGCTGGGAATTAAAGTTGTGTGGCTTGATCAGGTGGGGGGGCAAATGGACTTCGATCCGGATACACCCAGAGACCAGCAGTCCTACTGGGGTTCCCATATGAATACCAGGCGCCTTGAAGGCTGGGCAAAGATCGGAAAGGTCTTTGAAAATAAGCCCTATGCCAGCATGGGTTTCCAGTTGTCCGGACTGGTGCACAGGCAGGATGCCTATTTCGGTCTGACCGATTACCTGGCCGATCAGCAATCACTCTATGCCAACCTCATCTACCAGTCGATCCTGGGCAATACCAACCACCAGTACCGCACCGGGATAAGCTTCCAGGCGGACAGCTATGATGAAACGGTAGGCATGGACCAGTATCAAAGGCAGGAACTGGTTCCCGGAGCCTTCCTGGAATATACCTTTAACCACATGGATATCTTCACGGCAGTGGCGGGGTTCCGTGCAGATTACCACAACATCTACGGCACATTCTTTACTCCCCGGCTTCATTTAAGATATGAACCAGTCCAGAAAACCGTGATACGGGCTTCGGCTGGAAGGGGACAAAAAGCGGCATCAATATTTGTCGAGAACATGGGCATATTTGCCACCTCCAGATCCATCCACCTGGATGAGGACGATCCTGATTCCCCATACGGACTTGAACCCGAAGTGGCATGGAGCTATGGATTAAATGTGGCACAGGGGTTCCGGCTGGGAGCGACAGAATCGGTATTCAAACTGGATTATTACCATACCCGTTTCAGCAAGCAGGTGGTGGTTGATCTGGACAGGAATCCCCAGGAGGTACACTTCTACAATCTGGATGGTGCGTCCTGGTCAAACAGTATCCAGGCACAGCTGGATATGGAACCTGTTGAACGCTATGACATTCGGCTTGCTTACCGCTTCAACGATGTGCGTACTACCTACGGGGATGAGTTAATGGCACGCCCCATGGTAGCAAAACACAGGGCCTTTGTCAATATGGCCTACAGCACCAAAGATCTCTGGAGCTTCGATATCACCTGGAGCTGGCAGGGGGCGAAGCGTATTCCATCCACCGAAAGCAATCCGGAACCATACCGCCTGGACGAAACCTCACCGGCTTTTTCCCTGGTCAATCTTCAGCTTGGAAAAACGGTTTTTCAGAGACTGGAGCTCTATGCCGGGATTGAGAACCTCTTTGGTTTTGTTCAGGAGGACCCCATCCTGGCGAGCGAAGATCCCTTCGGTCCCTGGTTTGACAGTTCGCTTATCTGGGGACCTGTCTTTGGAAGGAAATTTTACGGGGGACTTCGTTTCAGGATAAACTAATTATCTTTAGGGCTTGAAAATATCCCATGAATCTTTTTCAGATCCTCACCCTGCTCTTACTGTTGCTCTTTCCAAAGATCTTTGCCCAGTCAGAGGAGGTCATCGACTGGGATTATGAGATAGACCTGCTGGCCAGGGAACTGGCAGAAGTACATCCGGATCTGTTTTTCCATACGGATTCGTCCTGGTACTTTCATGAAATGAATGAGGTGGCTGCCGGCGCTCCGGGTCACTCCATATTCCAGGTATCGGTGCGACTCCAGCAGGTACTGGCAGCAATGGGTGATGCCCACACACAGATAAATTACCATTTTCTGATTGATAAGTCCCGGATTCTCCCCCTTGATTGCTACTGGTTTGAAGAGGGGATTTACATATTAAAGACCGACAGATTGTATGACCAATTGCTGGGTAAAAAACTGGTTGCGATCAACAGGGTACCCATCGAGGTCGTTATCGATTCACTGTCTACGCTGCTGGTGATTGACAGCCAGTCCGTTTTAAAAAACAGCATTCCCCGCATGCTTACCTGGTTTCAAGTGCTTGAATACTTTGGATTCACTTCAGGAAATTCAGTTACAATGACTGTCAGCAATCCTTCCGGTACAGAGGAGGAAGCTGAAATCAAAGTGCCACTGGAATTGGGAGAAATGCTTGCTGTCAAACCGACTTCCATTCCACTGGGCTGGCAGGATCAGAAAACTTTTTTCTGGGACCGGTATTATGAAAATGAGCATCTCTACTACATCCAGTACAACCGCTGCTGGAGCCGGGAAGCAGAAGAGGATTATGGTTCAGGTGCCTCTGCCCTGTTTATGCCATCTTTCAAGGAATTCGAAAAACAGGTGTTCCCGGTCATTAAGAAACGGAAAATCGATAAGCTGGTATTTGATATGCGCTTTAACAAGGGCGGTCATGCCAGCCAGGGAACCGAGTTTATCAAGAAAATCTGCAAAACCCTACCCGGGGATCACGATGCTGTTTATGTACTGGTTGGAAGAACCACCTGTGCTGAAGCCATTATTAACACGGTCGACTTTATGAGGTGCACCAAAGTGATCCTGGTTGGAGAAGAAACCTGTGGGAAACCCAACTATTTTGGAGAGGTAAAGCGCTTCGTTCTTCCCGAATCCAGGCTGATTGTCAGTCACCCCACCATCTCTGTTAGACTGATGGATGAGGACTACCCTGCCGTAAAGCCGGATATGCTGACACCCATTGGTTTTGAGCAATATATGAAAGGCATTGATCCGGCCATAGAGGCAGTCCGCAGCAAAGCCCTTCCCTGATCCTATTCCTCCAGAATTAATCCCCTCATGATCAGGTACTGGGCCGCGATATAGGTGACCATAATCAGGAAGCCGGCCAGGGGAATTTCGCTGTGAAACTTATTGAAGGCAATCATACTGTCTGAAAGCAGGAACAGCAGGGAGCCAATAAAAACAAGCTTGAAGCTCATGACTCCTACCCTTCCCGAACGGTTCAGCGCCATCATGGACATTAAAATCAATGAGAGGGCATAGATGGTAATAATGGGCTTCATCATCCCGTCCAGCCCGGGAAACAGCAAGAGCAGCATTCCGGCAACATAGGCCAGAAAAAAGAGAGACAGCCAGGAATTCTTTTGCAGGTATCCCTTCCCCCCCTTCTCACTGAATTTAATAAAGGTATAGATGTAGCTCACCTGGGCACAGAAAAATCCTCCCACCCCTGCAAAGAAGAAGAGCTCATTCTTTCCTGACATCATCAGGAGGTTGTCTCCTACCCAGGAGAAGAAGAAGGCAAGCAACACAGGAATGGTAAAGGTGCTTTTCTTTGCGTACAGCATGAAATAAACTGCTATCCAGATCATGATCAGTGGTTTCACAAAATACTCCATCTGGATATTGTCCAGCAAACGGCCCAGGAGTTCAACAAGGACAATTACAGCAAATAAGAGATGCAGGAGAAGGGAGGTGTTCTTTTTCATAAGAGTTGGTTTTAGTATGGTAAATATAAAAAAAGACCCGAATGGAACATATTTTTATCATAATTGCGCAATCGATTGTACACTTTTTGTAACTTTGGCCTGAACGATGAACAAAAAGCAGCACGTAACCATCCACGACATAGCCAGGGAGCTGAATGTATCGGCTTCCACCGTTTCACGTGCCCTCCATAATCATCCCAGGATCAGTGAAGCGACCAGGGATTCGGTAAAAAAGGTGGCTGCAAAACTCAACTACCAACCCAATGTGGTGGCTTCTGCCCTGAGGAGAGGAAGCAGCAAAACGGTGGGTGTGATTGTACCCAGGATCAACCGGAATTTCTTTTCCAATG
>JAYEOJ010000023.1:0-5989 GCA_034722835.1 Bacteroidota bacterium
TCATAGGAGAGATCTCCATGAAGTATGATGTGACCGTGATTGAGGACCTGGCCTACTTTGGTATGGATTTCAGAAAGGATCTTTCGCAACCCGGAATTCCCCCTTTTCAGGCAACCGTAGCCAGGTATACAGACAATTACCTGCTCCTGATATCCAGCTCCAAAGCATTTTCTTATGCAGGCCAGCGTATCGGGATGATGATTATAGCACCCGGGCTCTTTGACAGGAAGTATCCCGACCTGAGGAGGTATTATTCCTCCGAGAAATTTGGGCACGCCATGATTTATGGTGCACTGTACGCCTTATCAGCAGGAGCTTCACATACGGCGCAACATGCACTTGCGGCCATCTTTAAGGCTGTCAATAACGGCACATACAATTATATCAGTGAGGTTAGAGAGTACGGGAAGAAGGCAAGCATTATGAAATCTCTGTTCCAGAAGTACGGATTTAAGATTGTTTACGATATGGATATGGATGAACCCATCGCCGATGGATTCTATTTCACACTTTCCTATCCGGGATTTGATGGCTCCCAGCTGGTGGAAGAACTGCTCTATTATGGAATAAGCGCCATTTCTCTGGAAATTACGGGGAGTAGCAGGACAGAAGGATTAAGGGCCTGTGTATCACAGGTTAGAAGGGATCAGTTTCCGGTATTGGAAGAACGTCTGAAATGTTTCAGCGAGAACCACTCCATCCCGAAATAATCCATTTTGTCCCAAATTAAAAGCATACTGGCAAACCTGTCCAAGAACAGTTAAGAAGGTATTTGAGATTTGTTACATTTGAAAATTGTACTTTAAAATAGCTTAGCATGGCAAAAGCAAAAGGAGCCATAGTGGTCGAAGTGGAGAGATGTAAAGGCTGCCAGGTCTGTATGGTTAATTGTCCAACCGATACCATTGGAATGGCAACAGAGGTGAACGGAAAAGGGTACCACTATGCCTATATGAAGAATCCGGAGAACTGTACGGGATGTACCAATTGTGCAGTGGTGTGTCCCGATGGAGTGATCACCGTATACCGGGTTAAACAGAATTAAACTTAGTAAGATGAAGGAACTGGCATTAATGAAGGGAAACGAGGCAATAGCTGAAGCGGCCATCCGGGCCGGAGTGGATGGCTATTTTGGATACCCTATCACACCACAATCGGAGGTCATGGAGTACCTGATGCTTCAGAAACCGGAAGAACGAACCGGCATGGTGGTTCTGCAGGCGGAGAGTGAAGTGGCCTCTATCAACATGATTTATGGAGCGGCAGGAACAGGGAAGAAAGTGATGACATCCTCCTCAAGTCCGGGCATCAGCCTGATGCAGGAGGGGATCAGTTATATTGCAGGTGCCGAGCTGCCCTGCCTGATTGTGAACGTGGTCAGGGGAGGCCCCGGGCTGGGAACCATCCAACCCTCCCAGGCCGACTATTTCCAATCCACAAAAGGTGGGGGACACGGGGATTACAGGCTGATTGTACTGGCACCGGCATCGGTTCAGGAAATGGCCGATTTTGTGGACCTGGGATTTGAACTGGCTTTCAAATACAGGAATCCTGCCCTGATCTTAACAGATGGTCTGATTGGCCAGATGATGGAGAAAGTGGAGCTGCCTATTCAGAAAGAACGTATTTCAGAATTTGATCAGTCGTGGGTCACCACCGGGAAAACCAAAGACAGAGAACGAAATATCATCACTTCACTGAATCTTGATCCGGATCTGCAATACGAACACAACCTGAAACTGAAGGCGAAATATGATTCCATGGAGCAGGATGTGATGTTTGAAAAAATCCAATGTGATGATGCGGAATTCCTCCTGGTGGCCTATGGATCAAGTGCCCGGATCTGCCAGAAGGTAGTGGAAATGGCAAGAAGCAGAGGTAAGAAAGTAGGTTTGTTGCGCCCCCAGACACTATTTCCCTTTCCAGGTGCTGAACTTGCAAAGATGGCCAGAAGGGTGAAAGGAATGATGGCCGTGGAGCTGAGTTCCGGTCAGATGGTTGAGGATGTAAAACTGGCTGTAAACGGAAGGATACCGGTTCATCATTATGGAATGGTGGGTGGAAAGATTCATTCCCCGGATGATGTGCTAAAAGCAATGGAAGAAAAATACATAGGAGGATACTAGATGGAAATCAAAGAGATTATCAGGTCCGAGAACCTGGTTTACAAACGTACACCCCTGTTGACGGATGCAACCCTTTCTTACTGTCCGGGTTGCGGTCATGGTACCATCCACCGCCTGATTATGGAGGTGGTCGAGGAAATGGGTATCCAGGATAACATCGTTGGAATAGCTCCCGTGGGATGTTCAGTACTTGCCTACGATTTTATGGATATTGACTGCTCCCAGGCGGCACACGGACGTGCGCCGGCAGTGGCCACCGGGATCAAAAGGCTCTGGCCCGATAAATATGTGTTTACCTACCAGGGCGACGGGGACCTGGCTGCCATTGGTACCGGGGAGACCATTCATGCCTGTAACCGGGGCGAGAACATCACCATCTTTTTTGTAAACAATGGCATTTACGGGATGACCGGGGGACAGATGGCGCCCACCACCCTGAAGGGGATGAAATCATCAACCTCCCCCTATGGAAGGAACAATGAGACCATGGGCCCGCCATACAAGATCACGGAGCTGATTGCCCAGCTTGAGGGGACCTACTATGTTACCCGTCAGGCCGTGCATAAGCCAGGACCGGTTCGCAAGGCAAAAAAAGCAATCCGGAAGGCCCTGGAGATTCAGAAAGAGAAGAAGGGACTATCCTTTATTGAATTCGTTTCCAATTGCAATTCGGGCTGGAAGATGACACCCAATGATTCCAACATCTGGATGGAGGAGCATATGTTCCCATTTTATCCCATGGGGGATATAAAGGTGGATGGGAAGCTGGTTAATGGTTAGTTAGTAGTTAATGGTTATTGGTAAGTAGTTATTGATTAATAGTTAATAGATATGACGGAAGAGATCATTATTGCAGGTTTCGGGGGACAGGGAGTCCTCTCCATGGGTAAGATCCTGGCCTACTCCGGGATTATGCAGGACCAGGAGGTAAGCTGGATGCCGTCCTATGGTCCGGAAATGCGTGGAGGTACAGCCAATGTTACCGTAATTTTAAGTGATAACCGGGTTAGTTCGCCTGTACTGCAGAGCTATGATACAGCCATCCTGTTAAATCAGCAATCGGTGGATAAGTTTGAATCCATGGTAAAACCAGGAGGCCTGATGATCTACGATCCAAATGGAATCACCCGTCATCCGGATCGCGACGATATCCGCATCTTCCAGGTAGATGCCACGGAAGAGGCCGTCCGCTTAAAATCGCCCATCACTTTTAATATGGTGGTGCTTGGAGCCTATATCAAGGTGAATCCGGTGGTAGATTTTGACAATGTGATCAAGGGACTTCGGAAATCCCTCCCCGAAAGGCATCATCACACGATCCCTCAAAACGAGAAGGCCATACACCGTGGGATGGAGATCGTCAGGGAGGCCAAACTGACTACGTGATATTCATCTCCTTGCTGCTCCCAGCCTTCGGCTGGCAAAGGCTTCGTCAATAACTATCACTTCGTATGGGAAAGCAATTACTTTCTATTCCCCTATCAAAATATATTCGAATTAGCCGAAACAGTTGTTTAATAAGGCTCCTTAGCTGGCGCAGCCAGGTGCAGAGCCGTTTAAATAACTGTGAGGCAAAGAAGGACTACTGTTTTGAGTTCCCAAAAGGTACTGCGATTCCCAACCAGGGAATGGCAACAAAGGAACCTATATCCGCTCCTACAGGAAGGACTAGCCCGTAGTCTATGGCAAGCCTTTTTTGAACACTCCGTCCACCGGCCGAAATGATGCCCAGAGAAGAGCCTTCAGAAATGCCTATGTAGTAGTTCTCAGTAATCAGGTAGGTTTTTCTTCCCACCCTGGTCATTCCGCTGAGGGTCAGGGTAGGAGCGTTGGCCCATTCGCCGTTGGCAAAGGCCCAGCCTGCTCCCAGGGTCAGATTATTATCCCTGTTGCCAAAAGATAAGGCCCCGTAACCAATGCCAAAGCCAAGTTCTTCTCCGAGCACATAGGCATAAAGCATCCCCACTCCCAGATTTAGTTTTTCCTTAATCAAAGGGATAGTTACCTTTGGAGTAATAAAAACGGGTGTGGGGGCCCCGGCAAAAAGGAAGAGGGGTACAATGCCACCTCCCAGAGAAATATTATTGGTGATTCCATAGTTAATCTGGTTAAACAGGATCCAGGTATTCTGATAGTAGGCTTCCCCCTTTCGTAAACCATAGCCATTTGTCCCGAAAAAATATCGTGTGGCATGCGGATTTCTGAACCAGAACTCCCCTTCAACCAGTTCGGTCTTCTGAAGCTCACTTTTTGCTTTTATCTGGCTTACTGGTATTTGAATTGTTCCGTAAACTTCCGTCAGCAGGATTAATCTCGCACTGTCTTCATCAACGATGCTGCCCATGAAGCTATTTCCATCTTCGGTATCAATCACCCACAGGCTTATGCTGTCGGCAGGCTCCTGGGAGAAAGCACTTAGCTGAAGTAAGAGAAAAAGCAGTAGCAGGATTGACTTAAGGTGATAGGATAATTTCATTCGGTGAAGATATAGTTTAGTATTATTTTTGGTCTACTTCTCATAGAAGTGCATCTCCCGCATGTAGGTGTAGGTTTTGGCCGGTACCAGGTGGCGAACATCTTTGCCCTCTTTGATGGCCTGTCTGATAAAGCTGGAAGAAATCTCCATCATGGGAGCATCCACCAGGGTGGCATTGGGCAGTTGAGAGGCTGCTTCCAGATCTGTGCCCGGACGGGGATAGATCAGCCGGTGGTATTTCTCCACAATCAGTTCGGCATGTTTCCATTTGTGAAAGGTACGCAGGCCATCACCTCCCATCACCAGTTGAAATTCCCTTCCCGGGTGTTTCTCTTCAAGGTAGGTCAGGGTATCAATGGTATAGGAAGGGGTAGGAAGTTTGAACTCAATGTCAGAAGCCCTGAAACGATCGTCATCCTCTACAGCCAGGCGGACCATCTCAAGCCGGTGATAATCCTGAAGCAGGCTCTTTTTTTCTTTTAAGGGATTTTGCGGACTCACCACAAACCATAACTGTTCCAGGTTGCTGAATTCAACCATAAAGTTTGCAATGGCCAGGTGCCCGATATGAATGGGATTAAATGAGCCAAAGTAGAGTCCGGTAATCATTGTGCCAGGAAATCTAAGACGATTGTTTCTGCTTCTGCCAGGGACGTCTCCAGGGTGTCGTTGATCACTATATGATCGAAACTGGAGGCATGCTCCATTTCATACAGAGCTTTATCAAGCCTTTTACGGAGTGAAGCTTCATCATCTGTCCCTCTGGAACGCAATCGTTGATCCAGCACTTCCATGGAAGGTGCCTGAATGAAGATTGCACAGGCCCGCTCTCCATACTTCTCTTTTAAATTGAGCCCTCCCACAACATCAATATCAAAAATAGCATGTTTGCCACGCTTCCAGATAAGTTCCACTTCGCTGTAGAGGGTTCCATAAAACTGATTCGGGTACACCTCTTCCCATTCGATAAAGGCATTCTCCTTAATCATCCTGCGAAAATCTTCAGGAGTGATGAAATGGTATTCCCTGCCCTCCACCTCGCCTTCCCTGGGTTCACGTGAGGTGGCAGATATACTGAATTCCAGTCCCAGGTTCTGTTTCATCAGGTGTTGTACAATGGTGGATTTACCGGAACCGGATGGTGCACTGAAGATGAATAACTTTTCTTTCATTACAGCACGTTTAGGATCTGTTCCTTGATCCGTTCAAGCTCGTCCTTCATTTCCACAACCAGCTTCTGAAGCTCTTTGTGGTTGGCTTTGGAGCCCAGGGTATTGATCTCTCTGCCCATCTCCTGGGAGATGAATCCCAGTTTCTTACCTGCTGTGCCCTGATCCTCCAGGGTCTCCAGAAAGTACCCGCAATGGTTGGCCAGCCGCACTTTCTC
>JAYEOJ010000024.1:0-5987 GCA_034722835.1 Bacteroidota bacterium
TAGCATCCAGCAAGGCTCCGGCTCTCTTACTTATATAGGCTTTGTCCATTCCGGTGGCCTCCATAAGCTGATGCATCTCCTCCATATCATCACCATCACTGTATTTGGATAATGCGGAAAGTCTGCCCAGGATCCGTTGTTTCATCTCCCCTGCTGCCTTGTTGGTGAATGTTACTGCCAGGATATGGCGATGGATCCCCGGATAGGTAAAGAGCAGTTTTAAATACTCCATGGTCAGGGCAAAGGTTTTTCCCGAACCGGCAGATGCTTTGTATATGCTAAGGGGGGGCATTATGTAAAGATAAGATTGGATTGCTTAGAAATTCATATTTTTGTGGCAAAATCAGAAGATTGGCAAAACGAGTTGTAGTTGGATTATCGGGAGGGGTTGACTCCAGTGTGGCTGCTTACCTGCTTAAGAAGGAAGGTTATGAGGTCATTGGACTCTTTATGATCAACTGGCACGATAAAACCGGGGTGATCGACGCAGATTGTCCCTGGGATGAAGATGTGGTCTTTGCCGAGCTGGTGGCCAAAAAACTGGACATCCCCTTCCATGTGGTGGACCTGAGTGAACCTTACCGGGAGCGGGTGATTGATTATATGTTCTCCGAATACCAGAAAGGCCGGACCCCCAATCCTGATGTCCTGTGCAACCGGGAAATAAAATTCGATGCCTTCCTGGAGGCTGCAGAAGCCTATAAGCCCGATTATGTGGCCACAGGTCACTACTGCAAAAAGGAAACCAGCACCCAGAATGGAACAGAGATCCAGCACCTCCTGGCCGGGGATGATCCCAACAAGGACCAGAGTTACTTCCTCTGCCAGCTCTCCCAGGAGCAACTTGCCAGAACCCTTTTTCCCATCGGGCACCTCCGGAAACCCGAAGTAAGGAAAATAGCCAGAAAACAGGGACTGGCCTCGGCAGGGAAAAAAGATTCCCAGGGAATCTGTTTTGTGGGCAAGGTGCATCTACCGGTCTTTCTGCAACAGAAACTGAAAGCCAGGGAGGGCAATATCTTTGAGATCCCGGCTGACCTGCCGCAATATACTTCAGAGAAGCAGGACATCACTGACCTGGAAACCATAAGCGCTCCCTGGCTCTATGCCAAAGAGGACGGGATTTGGACGGGCAAGCACCAGGGAGCCCATTTCTTTACTGTGGGGCAACGCAAGGGCCTGAATGTGGGAGGTAAAACCGATCCTCTTTTTGTAATCGCCACCAATGTAAAGACCAATCGTATTTATGTGGGCCAGGGCCAATCCCATCCAGGTCTCTATCGCCGAGGGCTAAAAATCATCCCCGAAGAAATCCACTGGATCAGAAGGGACCTGGAAATGCAAGCCGGGGAGAGCCACGATTACCTGGTCCGGATCCGTTACCGGCAGGCCCTCCAGAAGGGAACACTCCACAGGATCGATACAGGTTTATACATCACCTTTGAAGATCCTCAACGCGGGATAGCACCCGGACAGTTTGCAGCCTGGTACGATGGAGATGAACTGCTTGGGTCGGGAGTTATCAACCAGTAAAGGCTTAAGCTACTTTTTATGAAGGCCGCACTCTTTGTGCAGTTCGTTTTCCCACCACCAACGACCTGCTCGAATATCCTCCCCGGGTTCAATGGCCCGGGTACAGGGTTCACAACCTATGCTTGGGAATCCCCTGTCGTGCAGTAGATTATAAGGAATGTTATTTTTCTTGATATAGGTCCACACCTCCTTTTCGGTCCAGTTTATCAGGGGATTGATCTTCACCAGTCCGTTACTGGCATCCCACTCCACCAGCTTGTTAAAAAACCTCGATACCGACTGGTCCTTTCGCAGTCCGCAGATCCAGGCATGCTTGTCTTTAAAGGCCCTGGGAAGTTGGGCCACCTTTCTGACAGAGCAGCACAGTTTCCGATTCTCAACGCTGTCATAAAAAAGATTGATCCCCTTCTCGGCCACCATCTTCTCTACATCTGCAGGCTCCGGGAAATAGGTCTTCATGCGAATACCAAAAAACTTGTTGGTCCGGGCAATCAGGTCGTAGGTTTCAGGAAAGAGCCTTCCGGTATCCAGGGTAAACACCTCCGTCTCTTTCTTCTGACGTAATACCATCTCGGTAATAACCTGGTCCTCCAGGCCCAGACTGGTGGACAGGACGAGATGCTCACCGAAATGCTGCAGGAAATATCCGATAACACCCATGGGACTCTTGTCCTTCAACTCCTCGTTCCATTGCGCAATCTGCGCTTTCATCTTCTCAGTAGCTTCCATTTTCTTCACACATATGATTCAAGCCTGCCCATGTCCGTCCAGGAATCCCGGTCGTGTCTGTGCAGATATACCGGATGGTTTTTTGCCAATTCCAGGTAAAATGGTGTCATAGGAAAGATTTTTTTCTTGGGAAACAGCGAAAATACATCCGGATTCATCACATGAACGGCGCTGAATGCAATGGGAAACAGTTCCTCCTCCAGTGAATCCACCAGTATGGTTTCACCGCTGCGGTTATCTCTCCACCCTTTCAAAAAACCTTGCTGGTTCATCAGGAGGCTACGCGTGGTGACACGTTCTTTCACTGCCAGGGTAGCTATGGCCCCGCTGTTCAGGTGTGCTCTGTACAGTTCATCCACTTTGATGCTGCTGTTTACATCCACGTTGTATACCAGAAAGGGTTGATCCTTCAGAAACCACGAAGCCTTAGCTATCCCCCCTCCTGTATCAAGCAATTCTTCTTTTTCATGGGAAAACTCTATTTGAATTCCGAACTGCTCCCTGGCTCTTACAAAATCCATGATCTTTTCCGCATAATGGTGCACATTGATGATGATGCGGGTGAATCCCTGTGATTTAAGTTTTAGAATCACATGCTCCAACAGGGGCTTCCCTTCCCACTCTACCAGCGCCTTTGGCTTATTTTCAGTCATTTTTCCAAGCCGTGAACCAAGTCCGGCTGCCAGTATCATCGCTTTATTTTCCCGGGCTTGCAACACCATTTCTCTTTTGGGGATTGTAAATCACATTTGGTACAAAGGTACTTCATCTTTTTATCAACGATCTTCTCTTCCAGTCCGTCACTCTCCCTGCACAGCTTTTTACTCATCTGATTCTCTTATGCAGAGAATAACGCAAGAGCAGGTAAAATGTTTTTAGCGGATTGCTCAGGTCTTGTCCGGATTCATGTGCTTAGTATATATCTCACGGGTCCGTTCCAGGTGCTCTTTCATGATAGCCCTTGCCCGCTTACCGTCCTGCTCCTTTATGGCATCCAGAATGGCCCTGTGCGCCTGGAGGGTATGTTTCTTCTCTCCGTCAATATTTCCGTAGATATAATTCCGCATGCGTGGAAGCAGGGAATAAATGGGTTCCATGGTGATCTGGACAATGGGATTCAGGGTGGCCTTGGTAATAATCAGGTGGAAGTTGTTATCCAGATCTGCTTCCTGCTGAGTATTGTCGGGATCACATTGTTCAAACTCGGCCAGGTTCCCGGTCAGTTCTTCCAGATCCTTAGTGGTCCGGTTCAGCGCAGCCAGCTTTGCAATCTCCGGTTCAAAAATATAGCGCACCTCAATAATCTGGGAAAGAAGATTCTTATCGAATTTCAGATCGTAATAAAGATTGAGGGTGTCGATGGCATCTTCAATATTAATATCGGAAACATACATGCCACTCCCTTTCTGAATGCTAATCAATCCGCGTGCACTCAGGCGTCTCAGGGCTTCTCTCAGGGCGGTCCTGCTAACCCCAAAGGACTCACACATCTCCCGTTCGGTGGGCAGTTTCGATCCAACTGCAAGCTTCTTCTCCCTGATGGCACTCTCAAGGGTTCTTTCAATCCTTTGACTCAGGGTCAGTTTGCTGCCAATATTTTGAAATATCTCGTCCATTCATTCAGGTTTTTACATGTTCCATTATTCCACGACCAGGGGATCGCTCAGCTGGCTCTCGTTGTTGAGCCGGTCAAGGCCCGAAATGCGGTAGGTCCCCGCAGGAATTTCCTCTCCAAAGTCAATGCGGGATTCGCCGGTCAGTTCTACCAGGTCAGCCACACTTTTTATCCGGATGTTCTCTCCCGGCTGATACCTGTATATAGCATAAAACCTGGTCCGGTCCATCTCATCGAAGGATTCCGGTGCATCCCAGACCAGGGTCTTCCCTTCCATTCGTAATCCCACCGGGCGCCCGGGAGCCTGCGAATCGATCCAATGCATTTCCGGAACCAGGGCGGGTGACTGGCAATGTTTCTTTTGCAGGGTTTTGTTCAGCCTGGTCAGTTCGTTCCGGAAAAAATGCTTACTGCTAAAATAGGCAAAGCCATCCAGCCCTTCCAAATCCCTGATCAGATCTATCTGTCTGAGGAGGTATTTTTCCTTTCGCCATTGTTTGTGCAGTGATTTTCGATCCAGCCGGTAGGGTGCCAGTCCCACATACATGTGTCTTCCATAAGAAAAATCGCTCCACCAGTAAGCCAGGGTGGAAAATCCAACCGCAGGATGATCCTCCCGCCAGTACAATTGTGGCATCAGGTAATCAATCCATCCTTTCTTCTGCCAGTGCAGGACATCCGCAAAGAGGCCGTCATAATTGGAAGTCCCGGCAGTAGTTTCAGAACCCCGTTCATCATCGGAGCGGTTCCGCCAGACACCAAAAGGACTGATTCCGAACTTCACCCAGGGTTTCTCCGCCTTAATGGCAGCACCCAGTATGGCTATGATGGTATCAACGTTGTGTCTTCTCCATTCTTCCAGCCGGTCGGGATAATAATCCCCGCCAAAGCTGATAAAATCCAGACTGTCGGGCAATTCCTGGTTTTCAATACGGTAGGGGTAAAAGTAATCATCAAAGTGGATGGCATCCACATCATATCTGCGAACTACATCCACCACCACCTCTCTGACAAAATTCCAAACTTCAGGATTGGCCGGGTAAAAATAGGATCTTCCTCCATAAGAGAACAGCCATTCAGGGTGCTCGTGAGTAA
This sequence comes from Bacteroidota bacterium, assembly GCA_034722835.1. Classification (GTDB taxonomy): domain Bacteria; phylum Bacteroidota; class Bacteroidia; order Bacteroidales. The sequence continues at coordinate 4,973 of JAYEOJ010000024.1, forward strand.
TGTGGGTTTGACTAAGTGTATCGGTGGTATCCAGGTTGATCCGGTAGGGATTTAGCCAGGCATGCAGCTCCATACCACGCTTGTGAGCTTCATGGATCCAGTACTCAAGAGGATCGTAGTAAGGATCGGGAGCCTTCCCCTGCTCTCCCGTTAGAAATCCTGACCAGGGTTCCAGTTCAGATGAATAGAGGGCATCTGCCGTAGGGCGTACCTGCAGGATGATTGCATTGTCCCTGTTCTTTTTGTGCAGATCCACGATCTCTACAATCTCCTTCTGCTGCTCTGCAGTGGAGAGCCCTGGTTCAGAGGGCCAGTCGATATTGGCCACGGTTGCCACCCATACTCCCCTGAACTCCCTTTTGGGTGCCTGCGCAGACAGGGCTTGTATGACAAATACACATGTGACAAAAAGAAGTACGAGACCTCGGGACATAGCAGTTGATATATTGATCTTTATCAAGATTTCTTCGCAGCATTGTAGCTATACTATTGCAATTTACAAATATAATCTGGAAATTTGTCATACATCATTCATATGACTAAATCATGATATTAATAGCGGATAGCGGATCGACTAAAACAGACTGGAGACTGGTTGCTGAAAATGAAATAAGGGTCATGTCCACTCGGGGCATAAACCCCTACTTTTCCAGCGAGGAGGAGATTACGGAAGAACTGGAAAAACTAGAACTGGCCGGGAATGAACGCCTGATTATGGAAGTTTATTTCTACGGCTCGGGAGTCGCCAACGAGGAAAAGAAGGAAGTGATACGCAGGAAGCTGCAGGAACGCATTGGCGTACATCCTCATATCCAGGTGAACGATGATCTGCTGGGAGTGGCCCGTTCCCTGTTCCAGGACCGGAGTGGCATCGCCTGCATTCTTGGTACCGGATCCAATTCCGGCTTTTACCTGGATGGAGCAATCTCTGACAAGGTCCCGGCCCTTGGATATTCCCTGGGGGATGAAGGTAGCGGTACAGATATCGGTAAGCGCCTGGTAAATGCCCTGCACA
>JAYEOJ010000025.1:0-5979 GCA_034722835.1 Bacteroidota bacterium
AGCCACTGGATATGGATACCGTAGCCGCATCGATCAAAAAAACAAACCGTGCGGTTATTGTACATGAGGCATGCCTTACAGGAGGATTCGGGGCGGAACTGTCGGCCCGTATTCAGGATGAACTGTTCGATTACCTTGACGCCCCTGTTAAGCGTGTAGCAGCCAGGGATGTGCCGATACCTTTCTCTCCACTACTTGAAGATTTCGTTCTTCCAAAAGTAACCGACGTTGTTAAAGCAACGCGAGAAGTTACTTACCGGTAAATTGATTTCAAAGGATTGGCCGCAGATCTTCACGAGGAGTCTATAGCAAATGGCTAAAATGTTTAATGCTGCTGATAATTATAAAATGGAGTAAAGCTATGGCTAAAAAGCGATTTATTGTCGAAATAGGAACAGGCATTGACATTCATGGGGAGGATGCTACTGAAGCGGCTTGTCGTGCAGTCAAGGATGCCATATCCAGAAGCTGCCTTTGTGGTCTCGTGGAAATCACAGAACTTAAAGACTTCGAACAGATGGAAGTAGAGATTCTGGTTGCCTCACCAAAACCGGATGAGGTTGACCTGGATCAGGTTAAAGCAATTGTTCCTTTAGGGCGTAAGAATGCCAGTGTAATTGAAGGTGGTATGATTGCACAGGGCCTCTGTGTCCCGCAGTTTGCTCCGGATTGTGACCGAATACTGGTGGCAAACGCCGCTGTTACCGTGTTTGTCGATGACTAACGCCATAATCAAAATCCATGCCTTTTCGGCATGGACCTTTACTAACCTTAACACAGGAGGTGAAAAATGACTCTTACCAACGAAGAAATGATTGGCATGTATACAACCATGACCAAGATTAGAATGTTTGAGGGGCGGGTCGCGGAGTATTTTGCAGACGGAAAGATACCCGGCTTTGTCCACCTCTACGTAGGCGAGGAAGCCGTGGCTGCAGGGGTTTGCGCAACGCTTCGTGACACGGACTATATTACCAGTACGCATCGTGGCCACGGACACCTCATCTCTAAAGGCGGAGATATAAAACTAATGATGGCTGAACTCTTTGGGAAGAAGACCGGGTACTGCAAGGGTAAAGGTGGCTCCATGCATATTGCAGACGTCGAGTTGGGTATATTGGGAGCAAACGGCATTGTAGGTGGAGGACCTCCTCTGGCCGCAGGAGCCGCATTAGCCGTCCAGTATCAAGGGAAAGATGACGTGGCTGTATGTTTTTTCGGTGATGGGGCGGCAAACCAGGGAACTACCCATGAGGCTATGAATCTGGCAACATGCTGGAAGCTCCCGGTCGTTTTCGTCAACGAAAACAACATGTACGGTATATCCTCCTGTACTATCAATTCCATGTGTGTGGCCGATATAGCGGACAGAGCCGCTGCCTACGATATGCCTGGGGTGGTAGTGGACGGAAACGACGTAATGGCTGTCTATGAAGTAGCCTCTGAAGCTGTAAAACGGGTCAGAGAGGGTAAGGGACCTTCTTTAATTGAATGCAAGACCTATCGGCACAGAGGCCATTTCGAGGGAGATCCTTGTGTATATCGGAACAAAGAGGAATTACAGGAATGGAAAGGAAAGGATCCGATCCCGCGGTTTGAGAAAAAGCTTCTTGAAATAGAAGTCTTGACTCAAGATAAGATCGAGGAGATCAAGGGTTCTATAGAGAAGGAACTGGCTGAAGCAACAAGTTTTGCAGAAGAAAGCCCGTTTCCGGATGTAAGCGAAGTCACAGAGGATGTCTATACATTCTAAATGAGGAAACACTCAACAAACATGTTCTTTAGATAGGGTGTTTCACATTTTAAGGAAGGAGGAATATACCATGCCAACAATGAATTTTGCACAGGCTCTGACAGATGCCCATAAAATCGAAATGGAACGAGATCCCAGTATTTATGTGGCCGGAGAGGACGTGGGTGTTTATGGAGGTATTTTTGGTGTTACTGCCGGACTTCTTGATCAGTTCGGTGAAAAACGGGTCCGCGACACGCCGATAACAGAGAGTGCCATAATCGGAACTGCTGTGGGCGCGGCAGCAGGTGGTCTTCGCCCGGTGATTGAATTGATGTTTGTAGACTTTATCGGAGTATCAATGGATCAGCTATATAATCAGGCGGCTAAAATTAAATATATGTTTGGCGGAAAAGCCGAAATACCGATGGTGCTAAGAGCTACCTGCGGAGCAGGTATTGGAGCTGCAGCCCAGCATTCCCAGTGCCTTGAAGCCTGGTTTATGCATATTCCCGGTCTCAAAGTGGTGATGCCCAGCACACCCTACGATGCCAAAGGGCTTTTAATCTCGTCCATTCAAGACAATAATCCTGTGGTTTTCTTAGAGCATAAAATGCTTTACGGAGTAGAAGGGGATGTGCCGGAAGGAGCATATACCATTCCCCTTGGAAAAGCCGACATAAAGCGAGAGGGAGAGGATGTTACTGTCGTGGCAACAGCCCGGATGGTGCACTTTGCATTAAGTGCGGCAGAAAAGCTTACAGCAGAAGGTATCAGCATCGAGGTAGTTGATCCCCGCACCCTTTCGCCTCTGGATGAAGATACAATCCTTGAATCCGTAAAAAAGACACACCGTCTTGTAATTGTACACGAAGAAGTAAAATTTGCCGGTTCAGGCGCGGAAATCGCGGCTATTGTGGCTGAAAAGGCATTTGATGATCTGGATGCACCGATCCTTCGTGTAGCAGCACCTTTTACACCTGTACCCTTCTCTCCTCCTTTAGAGGAAGAATTCATTCCTAGCGAAGAGAAGATAATTGATGCGGTAAAAACCGTCACTGGCAAATAGCTGTCCGAAAAACATTTATTATTATCCCCCTTCCGTAAGGGAGGGGGTATTAATGGTTAAGCAAAGGTCTCAGGAGGTCGGTTTGTCCCTTGTAGGCATCATCGCCAATCCCGCGTCCGGCAAAGATATTCGCAGGCTGGTTGCTTATGGCAGTGTCTTCGATAATCAGGAAAAGGTGCGTATTGTCAGGCGTGTGCTCCTTGGTCTCGCAGCTGCGGGAGTGGAGCGGATCTGCTATATGCCGGATTACTTTGGAATCGTCGAACGGGCTTTAGCCCGTGTTGAAATCAATATCCCTGTCTTTCCTACAAGCTTCCCGCTAAAAGGAAATCAGGAAGATTCCATACAGGCGGCCCGCACCATGGAGGAACAGGGCACCGCCTGTATCATAACCCTTGGAGGTGATGGAACCAACAGGGCTGTAGCAAAAGGAAACGGTTCTGTTCCTATCCTTCCTATCTCAACAGGAACGAATAATGTATTTCCTTTTATGGTGGAAGGAACGATAGCAGGGCTGGCAGCCGGTCTTGTGGCAGGAAAGCTGATTCCTGTTGAGGAAAGCACGTTTTTATCTACGCAGCTGGAGGTAGTCCTGGACGGAAAAGTGGTTGATCTGGCACTGGTGGATGCAGTGGTTTATAATGATGTTTTTATGGCATCACGGGCCGTTTGGAATATGGACAAGGTTAGGCAGATCTTTTTAAATCGGGCAAAGCCGGATAGCATCGGCCTTTCTTCTATTGGAGGTCTTATCCATCCCATTGAAGCTGAAGAACCTCAGTGCCTGTATCTGGAAATAGGTAGGAAAGGACAACCTGTTACTGCTCCGGTGGCTCCCGGAATTATCGAGAAGGTATTCATAAGTAATGAAAAAGTTATGAAAATGGGTGAAGAAGTAAAAATCGGTTCCACACCTTCTGTCCTGGCCTTAGACGGCGAGCGGGAAGTGGAAGTCCGGAAGGGACAATATGCCGCAGTTCGCCTGGGGAAGGATGGTCCGGTTGTGGTTGATGTCGGCATGACAATGTCTGCAGCAATGAAAAAAAGAATTCTTGCGCCTGGTTATATTCACAGGCAGCCGGAAGAAAATGAGGTATAAAAACCAAGCCTCAGGAAACTCTTTTAATTTCAGATAGTTTTAATTACAATGCATAATAACAGCTCAGCTACAAAGACACCAAAAACATAATATAATTCTTTGTGCCTTCGTGTCTTTTTGGCTAAACCAATACGATTTATTGAATTAAGGAGGTAAAAGATATGTCAGCAGAAGGAAAGCTTAAGGCAGCGTTTTTATTTATTGCACCTGATGTAGATCCTGATCAGCACAAGTCCTGGGTAAAAACACCCCAGGTCGAGCTGCTTGCCATTGCTGCAAAGGATTATGACCAAGCAACCCAGGTGGCAAAGGATCTGGTTGAACAGGGAATTCAGGCCATTGAGCTTTGTGGCGGTTTTGGTCAGGTCGGTGTAGCCAGGATTGTAGAGGCTGTTGAAGGGAAAATTCCCGTGGGAGTAGTCAGGTTTGACGTGCACCCTGGACTGGGTGGTAAGAGTGGAGATGATATATTCGGCAAGTAGGTGATTATCCGTAAAGACAAGAATCACGCACGCTATTAATAGGGAGGATTACTAAATTGGCAGTCAATATCACTATGCCCAAGTGGGGCCTTACCATGAAAGAGGGTAAGATCAGCAAGTGGTTCAAACAGGAAGGCGATTCTATCGAAAAGGGAGAAGATCTCTTTGAGGTGGAGACAGAAAAAATTACAAATAAAGTGGAATCTACAGCCAGTGGGGTGTTGTTTCAGATCGTAGTAACGGCTGGGCAGACAGTGCCCGTGGCAACCATTGTGGCCATTATAGCCGAATCGGGTGAACAACCCGAACGAATTGAAGGGATACAGGCAGGTGAAGTGGTTAAGGGCGAAACTGCATCATCCGGCGATGCCGTAAAAGATACGCCGGAAAAGAGCGAAGAAAAAAAGTTCGTCCGTTCATCTCCGGCAGCTCGTCGTCTTGCAAAGGAACAGGGCATAGACATAGCACATGTTCCGGGCACAGGCCCTGAAGGTCGCATCACCATGGACGATGTTACACGGTATAAGGACGAAAAACCGCCTGCCCCAAGGATAACGCCCCTTGCAGCGGAAATGGCAAAACAGGCCGATTTAGATGTGTCCACAATTACGGGAACCGGTGAAGGGGGTAAAATTACAAAAGAAGATGTGAATCGTGCACTTGAAACCGGAACATCAGGGGCAGGAGTGGAACCTGGACAATCCATTCCTTTTACGGGCATGCGAAAGTTGATTGCCGATAACATGTATGCCAGCCTTCAAAATGCCGCTCAATTGACAACTTTCACGGAAGTCGATGTAACCGGGATGGTAGATTTGAGAGACCTTTTACTTGAAAAATATAAAAATGATGAAACTGTAAAAATTTCTTATAATGATATCATTATTATGGCAACCGCCAGAACTTTGAAAGAATTTCCCATGATGAATTCAGCACTACTGGGCGACGAGATTTTGCTCCATGACAGGGTGAATATCGGCATGGCCGTTGCCTTGCCGGAAGGGCTTATCGTGCCGAAGATTCGTGATGCAGATAAAAAAAACCTGCTGGAAATCGCCCGCGAATCGAGAGAAATGGCAAAAAAAGCCCGTGAAGGAAACTTGACAGTGGACGAAGTCACGGACGGTACCTTTACAATTTCCAATGTGAGTATGCTCGATATGGATGGATTTACTCCGATATTAAACCCGCCGGAAAGCGGAATTTTAGGGGTTGGTCGGGTTAAAGAAAAGCCTGCCGTGCATAAAGGAGAAATTAAGATTCGCTCAATGATGACGTTGAGCCTGACGTTTGACCACCGTGTAGTAGATGGTGCTCCTGCAATGCAATTTCTACGAGCCCTGGCTAAGTATCTTGAGCATCCGATTTTGATGATGGTGTAGTTGTATAGTTTTTGTTTTTTCCAAATGGGACACGGATGAACACAGATTACACGGATATTTTATAATTTTATTTACTGCCATGCCAAGAGAAGCACCAATGCTATGAAAATCTGAGTGAATCTGTGCAAATCTGTGTCCTATTTTTAAAAGAAATCCGATCCAAACGAGGAGAATAGTATGTATGATGTAATAGTAATAGGTGGAGGTTCCGGGGG
>JAYEOJ010000026.1:0-5954 GCA_034722835.1 Bacteroidota bacterium
TACCTACTTTCGTCGCCCCGTTCTTTGGCCTCTTTCAAGTCTTTCAGGGTCTGTATGGCCACAGCTCCCCGCTCGATCCGCTCCTCGTATGATATGTAACCCTCTTCCTCGTTCCCATAGACCAGGTCGGAGATGCCGGGAATAAAACCACTGGGAGTCAGGAATACCATGTAAGAAAGTGCGTTGGGGATTTCAATCTTGAAAATAAAGTTCTGCCTTGGATTGGGCAAGCTGGTAGTGTCGGTCCGCATGGCCCCTATGGCCACCAGGGGCGCATGGGTCTGGCCCTCGTAAAGCGCCTCCATGGCTGCAAATTTCATGGGCTGCTCCCTGGCCACAATTCTGGCCGAAGTATCGCCCGTGGCTATGGTGCCAATGGCAGCAATCACACCAAATACAGCTGCTATTACGGTGCTTCTCTTTGCAAACATTGTCTCTCGTTTCCTGAGAAGAAACCAGGCAGAAACTCCGATTACAAAAATCGAAGCCAGCAGGAAGCTGGATGCAATGGTATGAAGGAACTTGTTTACTGCCACCTCAGAAAATATCACATCCCAGAAATTGGTCATTTCGTTACGGGCTGTATCCGGATTAAAGATGGTTCCCACCGGGTGCTGCATCCATGCATTGGCCACCAGGATCCATACGGCAGAAAGACTGGCCCCGAAGGCGGTAAGCCAGGAGGCCGCCAGGTGGAAGCGCTTGCTTACTTTGTTCCACCCAAAGAACATGATGGCAATAAAGGTGGACTCCATGAAAAAGGCCAGGATTCCCTCGATGGCCAGGGGAGCCCCGAAGATGTCGCCCACAAACCAGGAGTAGTTGGACCAGTTGGTCCCGAACTCAAACTCCAGGATGATCCCGGTAGCAACTCCGATGGCGAAGTTAATCCCAAATAATTTCATCCAGAATTTTGTAATCCGCTTCCACTCCTCATCGCCGGTCCGCACATAAATAGTGTGCATAAAGGCAACAATAAAGGAGAGTCCGAGTGTCAGGGGTACAAAAATCCAGTGAAACATAGCTGTTAACGCGAACTGGCCGCGCGACCAGTCAACCAGTGACATATCTATTGATTCAAGCATATGTTTATGGATTAGTAAGTTGTTCCAGTACGTAGTTAGCACGCTCTTCATCACTATCGAAATCACGTTTCAAGAGATCGGGGAAAAAGAAGAGCCTGAGGATGGCAAACATGATGAAAAGTTTGATCAGAATGATTCCCCAGAGTTTCCGGCCCCAGGTCATCTTTCTGAAGCCATCATAATAGAATCTGAAAATTTTCTTAAGCATTGAGTTCAGGATCTATATCAAATTTAGTAATTGAATTCCATGCAAGATCAAATATACTATTTTTACTTATTACAAATAATCAAAGTTTTACCCCCCCTTTGGTGGGATTTCCATTAAAAACGACGCATATTTGTTATACCACCCTCAAAGCTGCATAAAGAGGGTATTGCCCAGAAACTTAAATCGAAAGGATGAAACGCACCCTGTTTACTTCTCTCATGCTTATTGCGCTTATTTCATTACTTGCTCAAACAGATGCTGATATTGAGATCGGTGTCATCGAAAGACTGGATGAGTATATACCCATGGATGCCATGCTGGTGAATGAGCATGGCGATACGGTGATTATCGGGGACCTGATCGATAAACCCACCATCCTCAATTTTGTCTATTACCGCTGTCCGGGCATATGTTCCCCGCTGATGGACGGACTGGCCGATGCCATGGACGGAAACGACATGGTGCTGGGTCAGGATTACCAGGCCCTCACCATCAGTTTTGACCCCCGCGAGGGAACCTTCCTGGCGGTCAAGAAGAAAAACAACTACCTCAATCTGATGGAGAAGAAGGAGCAGGCCGAAGAAGGCTGGCTCTTTTTTACCAGCGACAGTGCTAATATAGTACGGCTTACCGAAGCGGCAGGATTCCGGTATAAATCCACCGGAAATGATTTTATCCATTCAGCCACCCTGATTATCCTCGATCCAGAGGGTAAGATCACCAGGTACATGAATGGTATTTACTTTCTTCCCTTCGAACTGAAGATGTCGCTTCTGGAAGCAGCCGAAGGGAAATCGGGGCCCACCATCAACCGGGTATTGCAATACTGTTATTCGTACGATCCGGAAGGACAAAAATATGTACTGAACATTACCAAGGTATCGGCCACGCTGATCCTGTTCTTCGCCGCTGTCCTGCTGCTGGTGCTGTTTTTATTCAGAAAAAGAAAAACTAATTAAGCTATGAGTTCTAAGCAAACTGACAATAAAGGGTATAAATCCTACCTGGATGAGGATGGGGGAAGAAAGGGTATCTTCAAATGGATCCTCTCCACCGACCACAAACGGATCGGGTTACTATACCTCTATGCCATGATGGGCTGGTTCATTATCGGGGTGGTGCTTGGTCTCCTGATGAAGCTGGAACTGATTGCTCCGGGAAAAACCCTGATGGAGGCCCAGGCCTATAATGCCACCTTTACGGTCCATGGCGTCATTATGATCTTCCTGATTGTCATCCCCGGACTCCCTGCGGTATTCGGCAACTTTATGCTACCCATCCAGATCGGAGCCAAAGATGTGTTCTTTCCCAGGCTGAACCTCTTTTCCTGGTATATCTATGTTCTCGGCGGGATCCTGGTGATCATCTCACTTTTTGGCAATGGTCCTCCCGATACGGGCTGGACCTTTTATGCCCCTTACAGCTTTCAAACCGGGACCAATATGCTGCCGGCAGCCCTGGGAGCCTTTGTGCTGGGATTCTCTTCCATCCTGACCGGCTTGAACTTTATTGTAACCATACACCGTATGCGGGCACCGGGGATGACCTGGTTCAAAATGCCCCTGTTTCCATGGACCCTTTATGGAACGGGCTGGATTCAGCTTCTGGCCACACCGGTGGTAGGGATTACCCTGCTGATGGTAGCGGGGGAACGCATCCTGGGGATCGGCTTCTTCGATCCCGCCAAGGGAGGTGACCCTCTGCTTTACCAGCACCTTTTCTGGATTTATTCGCACCCTGCTGTTTACATTATGATCCTTCCTGCCATGGGGGCTGTGTCAGAGATCATACCCACCTTTGTCAAAAAGACCATTTTCGGTTACAAGGCCATTGTCTTCTCCACCCTGGCCATAGCTTTCGTGGGCTATTTTGTCTGGGGACATCACATGTATACCTCCGGGATGAGTGGCACTGCTTTATGGGCCTTCTCCCTGCTGACTTTTCTTGTGGCCATTCCCAGTGCCATCAAGGTATTTAACTGGATCTCCACCATGCACCAGGGATCCATCAGCACAGAGGTTCCCTTTCTCTGGGCCGCTTCCTTTATCTTTATTTTTATGATTGGAGGACTCACCGGACTGGTACTTGGTTCACTGGCCACCGATGTACATGTACACGATACAGCCTTTGTGGTGGCTCATTTTCACTATATTGTATTTGGCGGTGTCGGATTTGCTTTTTTTGGCGCCATACACTACTGGTTCTCCAAAATATTCGGGCGCAAGTATGATCCCAGCTGGGCCAGAACCGGATGGATCACCTTCTTTATTGGCTTTGTCACCCTCTACAGCCCTATGTTCTACCTGGGCATCAAGGGCATGCCACGCCGGTACTTCGACTACCTGGATGAGTTCCACGGGCCCAACATCATCTCCACCATGGGAGCACTTGTTATGATTGCCGGATTCCTGATCATCCTGGTAAACCTGGTCAAATCGGCCCGTAGTGGTGAGAAGACCACGGAGATGAATCCCTGGGGCGGCACCAACCTGGAATGGCAGGTTCCCACACCACCACCGCTGGAGAATTTTGATGAGATCCCATACATTGATAAAGCAACCTACAAATACGACTAAAGCTGAACCCTATGTCTGAAAGCATTGCACATCATGACGAACACAGAGACGACGAAGGCTCCAAGCTCGGCATATGGCTCTTTATATTTACCGAGTTGCTGTTTTTCGGGGGACTCTTTGTTACTTACGCGGTGTACCGGCATGGCAACACACAGGCCTTTCACCTGGCCGCTGAACAACTGGATGTAACCATAGGGACCATCAATACGGTGATCCTGCTGATCAGCAGCATGACCATTGCCATGGCCACCACGGCCATCCAGAAAAAAGACAAACGGACCACCCTGCTCCTGATCTGGATCACCCTGCTTCTGGCCCTGGTATTCCTGGTGAATAAATACTTTGAATGGACCGCCAAGTTCGACCATGGCATCTGGCCCGGATCGCCGTTGCTGGAAGAGCTGGGCAGGGGCGATACCCTGTTCTTCGGATTGTATTTTTTTATGACCGGACTGCATGCCCTGCACATCATCATTGGAATGGTCCTGATCGCCGTCATCCTGGTCCGGGTCCGGAAGAACAAAATTACCTTTGATAACTTCCAGTTGCTGGAGAACGGGGGCCTCTACTGGCACCTGGTGGACCTGATCTGGATTTTCCTCTTTCCGCTATTTTACCTGATCACTTAATCCCATAGCTATGTCCGACACAAGCCATCATATTGTACCCTACCGCACCTACGGATTGATCCTGCTACTACTGCTGGTTTTGACCGGCACCTCTGTGGCAGTTACCCAGATAGAGCTGACCAGGTGGGCCACCATTGTGGCTTTGTTACTGGCCTCCACAAAATCGGCCATTGTGCTGGCCGTATTTATGCACCTGAAGTTCGACCAGACAATATATAAAGTCATGGCCATCTTTGTCGTGATGGTGATAATTGCTGTCATTGTACTTACTTTCTTTGATTACGGATTCAGATAAATCTATACTATGTATACTGCAGATCCACAACAAGCTTCCAATTTTGTCGCCGGTGTCGACCTGGCCTTCATGATCATCCTGGGAGTTTCCATATTTTTCCTTATCGCCCTGACGGTGATTATGCTGGTCTTTATTCGCAAATACCGGAAAGACAAGCATCCCAAAGCCATTCAGAATGAAGGAAGTAATAAACTTGAAGCCCTGTGGACCGGCATTCCTCTAGTCCTGGTCCTGGTGATGTTCTACTTCGGATGGATGGGTTGGAAACCCATGAAGAATCCACCGGATGATGCCATGCATATCACGGCCATTGCCCGCATGTGGAACTTCAGGTTTGAGTATGAGAACGGGAAAGTGACCGATTCTCTTATTGTTCCCATCAACGAACCCGTGATCCTCGACCTGGTGGCCCTGGACGTACTGCACAGTCTCTATATTCCTGCTTTCAGAGTGAAGGAGGATATGGTACCGGGACAGGAAAAGGTGATGTGGTTTATTCCCGGTACTGAGGGAGAATTTGATCTCTTCTGTACCGAATATTGCGGACTGGAGCACTCCTATATGTTTACCGGGGTAAAGGTGATTCCTAAAGAGGAGTTCGACGCGTGGATGAGCGATACCTCGGCGGTGGCAGCAGTGGCCGATACCGAAATACCCCTGTCGGAGCAGGGATTTGATGTGCTGAAGCGGAACGTATGTAATTCATGCCACTCCAGCGACGGGACCAAGTTGGTGGGACCCTCCTACCTGGGCATCTGGGGAAATTCCCGCACGGTCACCACCGGCAGGGAACAGCATGAAGTCATCGCGGATGAAGAATACATCAAGCGCTCCATCTTCGAGCCCGATGCAGATATCGTGGAAGGCTTTAACAGGGGATTGATGCGCTCCTACGACGGGATGGTTACAGAAGAGGAGGTGGAGCTCATTATCGAATACCTGAAATCGCTGAATGAATAAGTATCTGACACTGGGTAAGTTTGGCATAGCCCTGCCAGTAGCGCTTACCGGTTTTCTCGGGTATTATATGGCCCGTCCCCTGTTTGATCTGAATGCGCTGCTAAGCTTTACAGGTATTTTTTTCCTGGCCATGGCTTCCGGAGCATTGAATCAGATCCAGGAACGTCATACCGACGCCTTGATGGAAAGGACCTCAGCACG
>JAYEOJ010000027.1:0-5916 GCA_034722835.1 Bacteroidota bacterium
CTCCAGTCACCCGAGCCGCATCGATTTTTTTGATGATGAAGTGGATTCCATCCGGATTTTCGACACAGATACCCAGCGATCGCTGGAAACGGTTAAGAAAGTCAATATCATCCCCAATATTCAATGGGAGACCGAGCGGGGCGAAAAACGAATCTCCTTCCTGGAGTATATCCCCCAGGGCACCACAATCTGGGTGGATAATCCCGATGTGCTGACGGATCATATCGAAGAACTATACAGCCGGACCGAGCTGGACGATGAAGCGGAGCGGGAAATAGACAAGGCTAAATTTTTAAAAAAGGGAAGCGAGATCCGTTCACAGATGGAGCAGTTCCCAAAGGTGATCTTTGGAATTGCTGACAGAAAAAAGGAGCAGAAGACCTGGCAATTCTCTACCGCCCCCCAACCCGCCTTCCAGAAAAACTTTGAGCTGCTCACCTCCCATATGAAAGAGCGTTCAGCCGAAGGCTATACCAACCTTATCCTTTCTGATAATCCCAAACAGCTGGAACGATTGCAGGCCATCTTTAATGAGATTGATCCGGAGCTGCAATACCAGACGGTAGCCCGGACCATCCACGAAGGCTTTACCGACCATGATCTGAAACTTGCGTTCTATACCGATCACCAGATTTTTGAACGCTACCACAAATTCAGGTTTCACGATCGCTTCAGCAAGAAAGAATCGGTGTCGGTCAAAGAGCTGATTGGCCTCAATCCGGGCGATTACGTGGTGCATGTGGATCATGGGATCGGGATTTTCGGGGGACTGGAAAAGATCGATGTGAACGGAAAGATCCAGGAGGCTATCAAGCTGGTTTACAAGGACCAGGACGTGCTCTATGTGAACATTCATTCCCTCCACCGCATTACGAAATACAAGGGCAGGGATACGGGTCCGCCAAAAATTTACAAGCTGGGTACCGGTGCCTGGCAGAAGCTCAAGAGCAATACCAGGAAGAAGGTTCAGGACATTGCCCGGGAACTGATCCTTTTGTACGCCAGGAGAAAGGACCAGGAAGGATTTTCATTTTCGTCCGACACCTACCTGCAGCAGGAATTGGAATCCTCCTTCATCTATGAGGATACACCCGACCAGCTCAAAGCTACATCCGATGTAAAAGCAGGAATGGAAGCACTTTTCCCCATGGACCGTCTGGTTTGCGGGGATGTGGGATTCGGGAAGACCGAAGTGGCTATCCGGGCAGCATTTAAGGCAGTAACCGACAGCAAGCAGGTGGCGGTACTCGTCCCCACTACCGTTCTGGCTTTCCAGCATTTCAACACCTTCCGGGATCGCCTCAAGGGGATGCCCTGTAGCGTGGACTACCTGAGCAGGTTCCGCAGCCCGGCTGATCAACGGAAAATTGTATCAAAGCTGAAGGAGGGAAAGATTGATATCATTATCGGGACCCACAAGCTGGTGGGCAAAGAGATTGAATTCAAGGATCTGGGGCTGCTGATTATCGACGAGGAACAGAAATTTGGCGTGGGTGTCAAGGAGAAACTGAAACAATTGAAACTGAATGTGGATACTCTGACCCTGACAGCCACACCCATTCCAAGGACCCTGCAGTTCTCCCTGATGGGATCGCGGGACCTTTCCATCATCAATACACCCCCACCCAACCGTCACCCCATCATCACCGAATTACATTCCTTTAATGAAGAGATCATTAAGGAGGCCATTGAATATGAGGTGAGCCGGGGAGGCCAGGTATTCTTTATCCATAACAGGATACAGAATATTATGGAGATCAAGGAAATTGTGGACAGGCTGGTCCCCGGAATCAGATCCGTGGTGGCCCATGGCCAGATGGAGGGGAGAAGGCTGGAATCTGTGATGCTTGACTTCATGCAGGGCGATTATGATGTGCTTATCGCCACCACTATCGTGGAATCGGGACTGGACATTCCCAATGCCAACACAATAATTATCAACAACGGTCAGAACTTTGGATTAAGTGATTTGCATCAGCTCAGAGGGCGGGTGGGGAGATCAAATAAAAAGGCCTTCTGCTATATTTTCGCTCCTCCTGTTACGCTGCTTTCGCAGGAAGCCAGAAGAAGGCTGAAGGCCGTGGAGGAGTTTTCCTCCCTGGGGAGCGGATTCAACATTGCCCTGCAGGATCTGGACATCAGGGGTGCAGGCAACCTGCTGGGTGCTGAACAGAGCGGTTTTATCGCCGATATTGGCTTTGACACCTATAACAGGATACTGAACGAGGCCATCGCCGAACTGAAAGAGACCGAGTTCAGTGAGCTCTATGATAAACCAACAGACACGCCGGGCCAGGCGCCGGAAGAAACCCTGTTTCTTGCTGATTGTCATATCGATACTGATATGGAGCTGCTGTTCCCGGATCCCTATGTCTCCAACATCAGTGAACGGGTGGAACTCTACCGAAAACTGGATGCCATCAAAGATGAAAAGGGATTGGAGGAGTTCAGAGAAATGCTCGTGGACCGTTTTGGTATCCTTCCCGCTCCATCGGAAGAATTATTGAAGGTTGTGCAGCTCCGCTGGCTGGCACAACGTACGGGTGTTGAAAAAATAGTATTGAAAAAGAGCATTCTGATCACGTATTTTGTAAGCAATCCCGAATCACCCTTCTACAGCTCAGAGAAGTTCAAAGAGGTGATCCGGAATATTCAGGCCAATCCGGGCATCTTCCGAATGCGTGAAGACCAGGAGAAACTGAGCCTGAGAAGCGATCATGTAAACAGTGTGGAAGAGGCGTATCAAATTGTTCAGAGACTGAGTAAGGGATAAGAAAGATGAACCTGGTTCTAGACCTAGGAAACACGTATGGGAAAATTGCCGTCTGCGACCACAAACATGTGGTCGAAGCTGCCACCTATGAAAGAATCACCAGCCGGGAGATCTCTTACTTTCACATTCGCTACAGTGGCCTGAAAGGTGCCATCATCTCATCGGTTGTCAACTACTCCAGGGAAATTATCGATTACCTGAGTAACCTCTACAAAACCTGCATCGAGTTGAACCATTCCACACCTATTCCGCTTGTAAATAAATATAAGACACCTGATAGCCTGGGGTACGACCGTATTGCATCAGCCGTAGGTGCATATACGATTTGTCCCGGAAAGAACGTTCTGGTAATAGATGCAGGAACAGCCATCACCTATGATATCGTTACTTCGAAGGGTGAGTTTCTTGGGGGGAACATCTCTCCGGGCGTGGAAATACGGTTTAAATCACTTAATAAGTACACCAGCCGTCTGCCACACCTGGAACGGCCTGCGGAGATACCACCCCTGGTGGGGAGCAGTACCATGGAAGCCATACAATCGGGAGTTGTAAATGGGACGCTGTTCGAAATGAACGGTTTTATTGAGGCTACCAGTAAGCTTTACCCTAAATTACAGGTTGTTTTAACCGGTGGCGACGCAAAATACTTTGTCGGAAAGTTAAAAAATAGCATCTTTGTGGACCCTAATCTGAACCTAATAGGACTTAACAGAATATTGGAACACAATGCAGAAAGCGAGATTTAGTTCATTTTTAGTCAGTTTAGTAGTTGTATTTAGCATTTCCACCCCTCTCCTTGGACAGTTTAATACCTATTCGCCCTATACCCTTTTTGGTTTAGGTGATATGGCAAAATATGGGATTGCCCAGAACCAGGCCATGGGAGGAACCGGGCTGGCCATGACGGAAAGCAACAGGATCAATTACCTGAATCCCGCAGCCTTTTCCTCACTGGACAGCACCTCGGTCTATTTTGATTTCGGAGTCAACTCTTTCCATAACTATTACGAAACTGAGAACTTCTCCAACGGTTGGTGGAACATGAACCTGCACCACGTGGCTTTTGCCTCCGCCATGGGTAAATACCTGGGATTTTCAGCCGGTATTATTCCCTATAGCAGCATTGGCTACAGCATTAAACAGGAGTATGACGATTATACCACAGGAATGGCCATGGATACCTACTTCGAAGGAGAAGGGGGTATCATGAATTTCTACACGGGAACATCCCTCAAATTGCTGGATCGTTTTTCACTGGGTTTGACCATGAACTTCCTGATGGGTAAATTGACACGGGAGAGGGGCGTTGACTTCCCAATGAATTCAGGATATTCGGATGTTACCTCTTCGGAAAAGGTGAACCTGAGAAAACCAGTCTTCACGCTTGGCCTTCAGTATACCGAAACATTTGATGACAAATTTTTCTTCACTCTGGGTGGAATCTATGACTTTAAAGCAAGCACCGAGCTTTCTAATGAGTATGATGTCAGCAACGAGTTTTACCCGGACGATCCCACCTGGTTAAATGATTCGGTGCAGATCAACCCGGATTATCTCCTGGGTGAGGATACTGCCTTCACCACCCTGAATATTCCTCAAAAAATCGGAATTGGTGTGGCATTCGGGATCCCTGATAAGCTTATTATAACCGGCGACTACTATATGCAGGACTGGACAGGTTCCATGTCAGGCGAAAACTACTCCTCAACCAAAGCATCATCCTGGCATTTCGGTACTGAATATACTCCCAATGCAGATGCTTTACGAGGCTATCATAAACTGATGACCTATCGCCTGGGAGGGTATTTCTACAATTCCTACCTGATGGTGAACGATTACCAGCTGGAGGACTATGGCATAACTTTTGGGGTAGGGTTCCCGGTAAGAACCATAAAGTCGAGCCTGAACCTGTCGTTTACTTACGGTACAAGAGGTACCACAGAGTACAATTTAGTAAAAGAAAATTATGGAATTATCACATTTAATGTAACTTTACACGACCTGTGGTTCCGAAAAAGGAGATTTGATTAAACTAAGAACTATTTTTGAACAGCATGAAAACCTTAGCTCTTAAAACTATCCTGTTGACAGCCTTGTCTCTTTTGTTTGCCCTGCCTGCTTTTTCACAGAAGGGAATTGAGGACGGATCAAAATATGGCAAAGGTCAGGATAGCATAAATTGTATAAAAAACCTTTCTCTGTACAGGGAATTTTTCAAACACAGTAACTACAAAGATGCCATCCAGCCCTGGCGAAGTGTGTTTGGCGAATGTCCCGCTGCAAGCGAGCGGATGTACGTGGAAGGGATTACCATGTACCGCAAGTTTATCGAATCCTCCTCGAATCAGCAGCGAAAAGATCAACTGGTAGACACCCTCTTGTTGATCTACGACAGGCGAATGGAGTATTTTGGCTCAAAAGGGAAAGGGAATATCCTGGGTAGAAAGGGGATTGACCTTTTGCGCTATCGCAGGCTTGATCCTGATGGAAGTGTAAACGCTGATGCTGTCAACGAGGCATATGGTTTACTGAAGCAAAGCATCGAGTTGCAGAAAAACAAATCCAGGGATGCGGTCATAGTAACCTTTGTTTCTGCCAGTATTACTTTGAATCAGAAAAACCGAATTGATGACAACCAGACCATTGAAGATTATTTCATGGTCACCGAGATTGTCGATGGACTTTTGAATAAAAGCTCCCGCTGGCCACGTGCCAAAGGCCAGATTGATGATAACATGATCAAGAGTGGTATCCTGAGTTGCGATGCGCTCAACGGCTACTACAAACCACAATTTGAAGCAAACAAAGAGGATAAGGAGTTCCTTCAAAAAGTGATCAAATTTTACACTGCTTCTGGTTGTGACAGAGCTGATCTATATGTACAGGCATCGGAGCAGATGTACAGGATTGACCCGGGACCGGAATCTGCACACCAGCTGGGCATTCTGCTTATTTCCAAGAATGATTATACCAAAGCCGCCTACTACCTGAGTATGGCTGTACTTGGTGAGGACACTCCTGACGCGACCAGGGCAGAGTGGTATTATGAACTCACCGTTGTGAGCCTTGCCAACAAAGACTATTGCGAAGCCATCCAGTATGCACGCGAAGCAATCGTGCGGAACAGCCGTTACGGGAAAGCG
>JAYEOJ010000028.1:0-5914 GCA_034722835.1 Bacteroidota bacterium
TCGTTGAAAGATTATTCAAAGTCAACCGGGGGCCCTATTCCATTGGGGGAAGCTCCCATACAGTATGCCCTTACACTTATCCAAGAGGAGAAAACTTTATCGCCGACCATGGAGCATCGGAACGCCATATCTTCCATACGAGCGATTGGGACCGGTCCCTGATGGTTATACCCACGGGGATATCCGGTATTCCATCCTCACCTCACTACCTGGACCAGACCAAATTGTACATCAACAATAAGTATCACAGGGGTTATTTCAGCAGAGAAGCGGTGGAAAGCAACCACCTGTATAAGGCAGTATTTGAATAGTTAATCAGGAAAGATAGCCATCCATCTTATCAAGCAGCAGACTCATGTTCAGCGGCTTGGTAAGATAGTCGTCGCACCCGGCCATAAGGGCTTCTTGCTGGTTCATGGAAAAGGCATAGGCCGTTTGAGCGATAACCACCACGTCCCGTGCAAATGACTTGATCTCTCTGGTTGCAGTGAGGCCATCTTTCTCCGGAAGATGAATATCCATAAGGATCAGGTCGGTCTCAGGATGCCTGCGCACATATTCCACAGCTTCATCTCCATCTGCGGTGAACGAGATGCTGGCCCCGGTCTCCTTCAGGAATGTACCCAGCAAGTAAGCGCTTGATTCATCATCCTCCACGACCAGGATATTTTTTGAATCCCACCTGTATATGGGCTGCTCTTCCATGATAGAATTATTTGTAAATCTTAAGTTATCTTAAGCTTATAAGAAAGTTAAGGAAAATAATTCCACTTTGGACCATTTTCATCCCAATAATTTAGGATTCGTTTGAAAACTTACTAATTTAGAACCCTTTATTTATCATCTGAAAAATACAATCTGAAAAATGAAACTGAGGAAGATCCTGGGAATAGATATCGGAGGCTCCGGCGTTAAAGGTGCCATTGTTGATACAAAAAAAGGTGAACTGCTTACCGAACGTTACCGTATCCCCACTCCACAACCTGCCACACCAGAAGCTGTGGCCAAAGTGATAAAAAAAATTACGGAGCATTTTAACTGGAAAGGACCGGTTGGAGCCGGATTCCCCGGCGTGATTCAACAGGGTGTGGCCCGTACCGCAGCCAATGTGGATAATAGTTGGATTGATAAAGACCTGAATAAACTCTTTTCGAAGGCCACCGGCTGTAGAGTACATGTGGTGAATGATGCTGATGCTGCAGGCATGGCTGAAATGAAGTTTGGGGCCGGGAACGGTAAAAAGGGAACCCTGCTGCTGGTTACCGTTGGAACCGGACTGGGAACAGTGATCTTTAGCGATGGGAAGTTGGTCCCCAACCTGGAAATGGGCCATATTATTCTACATGGTGCAGATGCTGAACTCTACGCTACTGATGCTGCACGTAAAAAGAATGATCTTGACTGGGACACCTGGGCCGGACGGTTTAACGAGTACCTCCTCCGCATGGAAGAACTTGTGTGGCCCGACCGGATCATTATCGGAGGTGGGGCCAGTAAAAAAGGAGATAAGTTTTTCCACCACCTGACTACCAAAGCCAAAGTGGTTCCCGCAAAACTGATGAATGAAGCCGGCATCGTGGGAGCTGCCATGGTAAGCAAATACTACAACAAGCTGGAAAAGGAAGACAAGGGTTAAACCTATATTTTCAGGATTTGCTTTTCCTGATTAATTCACCAAGTTCCCTGAGGGTTTCGACATCCACATCCCTGATCTTTCCTTCATAGTTCGGACCAACATTGATGGAGAAGATATTTCCATAGGTAACTGCACCCTGATAATCCTGGAACAGTTTTTCTACCGGATGACAGAGTGAGTCATGTTCTGGCAGGGAATAAAACCAATCTGCACCACCCTCATGGGAAGGTAAAATAGGGTAGGTAAACTCCGCTACCAGGTAGCCCTTGTAGTTGGCTTCTGCCTCTTTATTATATTTTGTTGCACTTGCATCGCCAATAGGCCCGGGTGCTCCTCTTTCTCTTAAGGATAATCTTCCTGCGGGCTCCCCATGATTAAATCCAACAAAGCAATCGGGTTGAAACTGGTGCACCCATTCCACAGTTTCCTCATGATTCAATCCACCATCTCCAACTGCATGGTCCATCCAGAAAAATTCAATGGGACCGTATTGGGTACAGAGCTCCTTTAATTGTGTTTTCTTCATATCAGGATCTTTGCCAATGCCCTCATTATGCCCTTTGCCATCAACTGCTCCCGGCCAGTTCCAGTCGCCCTCAGAAAAATAGAGTGCCAGCTTGATCCCATATTTATCACATGAGCTCCTTAGCAGGGCCAGTACATCGATCCCAATGGGGCTGTTGGTCACCTTTTTCTCCGTGGTTTCCGTATCCCATAAACAGAATCCATCGTGATGTTTGGGAAGGAATAAAATGTATCCCATCCCGGCATCTTTTGCCACTTTGCACCATTGATCTGTATCGCAGCCTGTGGCCTGGAAATAGGAAGCATCTTTGTCCAGGGTGGGGGTCCACTCCTGTCCGGAGAAAGTACTGAATGACCAGCAGATAAACATGCCAAGTTCCATGTCTGAAATGTCTTTGGCTCTCAAACTGTCAGCACGTAATTCACTGTTATCAAGCTGTGTTTGATCCGCTTTTTCCCTTTTGATGTTGTTGCATGAAATCACAAAAACCAGCAGGACGGTGATGTACAAAATCTTTTTCATCGTTTTAATCTTCGTAAATCCTAATAACCTGACCGTGATCTCTTCCCAGAACAGCTCTTTCATAGGCAGCAACCACTTTATTCATGGGAACTGGTATATGACCGGGAAAATATTCTTTGAGCTTCTCGTAAGAGTCCTCCACCAATCCGATATAATAATCATCTTCACTTAAATCGCGGAAATCGGCCCATTTCGAGTTGCCGGCAATTTAAAACTTAAAGGTAAGTATTTAGCTGATTATCTCTTCCGGAGGTGAATTGGATAAAAGAACATTCACTTGACAAAAAAATTCCATAAGTTTGATTTCATTGCCTGAATACCTTGACATTGTTTGACACCATACAGGAAGTCGGAAAATTTATAAGAAGAATTTCATGGAAAGAACACAGAGTTGTCTGGACAAACTGGAAAGAATGAACCGGGCTTTACATCATAAAGAGCCTGACCGGATCCCGATCAGTGATTTTTTCTGGGGCAGTTTCATAGATCGCTGGAAAAAGGAACTGGGGTTGCCAGAGGATACAAATCCATATGACCATTACGATCTCGACTGGATAGTTACCATTCCGAACATGGATCCCAGGATCAGATCCTTCGAGATCATTAAGGAGGACGACACCGAAGTAATTGTGAAGACTGGTTTTGATGCGACCATTCGGAAGAAATTTGATTTCCCCATGCCTGAATTCATGGATTGGGAAGTGGATACCATCGATAAACTGGAAAGTTACGAATTTGATGATCCCTATTCCAGGGCCCGCTATTTTGAAGCGGGAGACAATCAGGTTGCTGGGGTAGGTGATGGTTTTGAGCGGAATTCGCCCCCATGGATCGAAACGGTAAAGAACCTAAGGCCGGACTTCCCGGTTTACGGAAGCATGATTGAGTGCTCCGAATGCCTGACCAGGCTGGTGGGGCAAGCCAATGCATTGCTCTGGATTGGCATGTATCCAGACAGGTTAGGGGAAGCCATCAACCGCATAGGTCAGTTTTACCTTGATTGCCTGAAGGCCCAGATCGGAGCAGCAAACGGACTATTGGACGGGATGGTGATTTGGGGCGATGTTGCCTTTTCTCAGAACATGTTTTTCGATCCTGATTACTGGCGTACCTATTTCAAACCCTGGGTAAAGGCGATGACAGATTATTGCCACGAGCAAAACCTGCCTGTGATTTACCACGGGTGTGGTAATGTAAAGGCCATCCTGGAGGATTTTATTGAGATCAATATGGATTCATATAACCCTCTTGAAGCCAAAGCAAACCTTGACGTTGTTGAGCTCAGAAAGGAGTATGGTCACCAGTTAGGATTTTGTGGGAACAGCAATATTCAGATCTGGGAATCGGGCGACAGGGAGCAGATACGCCAGGAAGTATTGCGGAAACTAAATGCAGCCAAGGGAGGTGGTTACATTTTTCAGTCAGATCACTCCGTTACCAGTGGGGTGTCAGGGAAAACCTACGATTATATTGTTAAGCTGGTACGGCAATACGGGGACTACCCCCTCCAGCTTGAAGAATTTGATATGGAACTTTAAGTAAATCAAGAATATGAAACGTTACGGTATGGTGATCGGTGTCAAACCGGAAAAAATTGAAGAGTATAAAAAGCTGCATGCTGCGGTCTGGCCCGATGTATTAGAGATGATCAGGGCCTGCAACATCAGTAACTATTCCATCTATCTGAAGGATGACAGGCTGTTTAGCTATTTCGAATATACCGGTGATGATTTCGAAGCAGACATGAATAAGATGGCAGCAGATCCGGTAACCCGGCAGTGGTGGGATGTCTGTAAGCCATGTCAGCAAGCTCTGGAAACTCGTGCGGAAGGTGAATGGTGGGCTGAGATGGAAGAGGTCTTTCATTGTGAATGAATTTTAGTCTGATAACTATGATTGTACCTGATCCGAATCCAATACTGGGAGCTACCATTCATTCTTTCGGGGGTGTCTCCGCTTCAACCTGTTATGTTCCATACACCAGGGTAAAACAATGGACATGGGAGACCTATTGGCTGGTCTTTTCAGTATTCGCCTGGCTTATTACCCCATTTATTGTGGGATTTATCACTGTTCCCGACTTAATTGAAGTGCTAAGAGAGTCACCTGCAAATGTCAAATGGAACGCCTTTCTGCTCGGAGCTGTCTACGGTTTTGGAGGCATGTCGTTCGGATTTGCAATCAAGCACATCGGATATTCCCTCACCTATACAATATCCATTGGTATTTCAGCGGTCCTGGGAACCATTGTCCCATTGATGTTAAATGGCACCTTGATCGAACAGTTTCAAAAACCCGGCGGAATGATCCTGTTGGCAGGAATGCTTGTTGCCATTCTTGGAGTAGCCGGTTGCGGATGGGCAGGTTTCAAAAAGGAGCATGACCTGACGAAAAACTCCGGATCAGAAGAGAAGATCGTGTTTAATATGAACAGAGGTCTGGCCCTTACAATTTTTGCAGGAGTATTGTCGGCTGTTTTTGGCATATCACTTGCTATGGGACAACCTATTGCAGATATTGCTGCCAGTCATGGCGCAGGACATTTCGAAGGTAATTCCAAGATCATTTTATCGACTACAGGTTGTGTGGTCACAAATTTGATCTGGTTTGTTGTACTCGGTATCAGGAGAGGGACATTGCGGGAGTTGAAATTCAACAACGGACTTCCGGTACGTAAAACCCTGATGAACTATCTGCTGGCCATTCTAAGTGGAGTTTTATGGTATATGCAGTTTTTCTTTTATGGGCTGGCAACCGTTAGAATGGGTGTATTTATGTGGGCCAGCTGGGTCATCCACATGTCCATGCTTATTTTCTTCAGCTTTATTGTCGGAATGGTTTTACGGGAGTGGAGGAAGGTTAGCAAACTGACCTATACGATTCTGGTCGTTGCGCTGATAGTACTCATATCATCCTTTGTGATCATGACATGGGGAAGTGTGAAGGCTGAAAAATCGGGAACTGCAATTGTGGAGCAATCCTCTCCTTAGAAGCCACCTATATTATTAAACACATATCAGAGGCCGTCCCAGAACGGGACAGCCTCCTCATTTTCATTTAATCTGGATCTGTTACTGGCTCTATTTCTCAGCGCTCCACTCCTTCAGGGAGTCGGCCAGTTTGACCAGCTTCAGGAATTCGGAGCGGTAACCCTCTTCATCCTCTCCCCTGGCACCTTTAGCCATGGCGATCACTTTCTCCATGGAGGCATCCTCCTTGTACTCGGAGTT
>JAYEOJ010000029.1:0-5907 GCA_034722835.1 Bacteroidota bacterium
CCCTTCGCTCTGAAGCAATTGCCCCCTCTCCACCAGTTCCTCCAGATTCACCGCCCGGCCAAAGTATTCTTCGATCATATCCGGCATGAGCCAGGTATCCCCTACCCAGGCATTGAAGGCATGATGACTCTCCCAGGAAGTTCCGGGCCGTGGGGGCCAGAGCTCATTTTCGGGAATAATGGCTTCCAGGATCTCTACGGATGACGGACCAGGCATTCCAAATTCAGTATAGGCAGTCTGATGTGCCCGCAACATAAGGGAATAAACCTCTTCGCCCGTATCCGGATCACGAAACACATAATGTCCGTGTCCCATTCCCATTAAGGGCGATGTATAAATAAAGGGGGTGTAAGGATCAAATTCCAGGCAGACGCTGTTAAGCAGTCGTAAAACCAGGGACTGGTCGGTCATTCCACTCCATGAATTAAAGAGTTCATTTCCCCCTGACCACATAGCCAGGGAGGGGTGAGCCCTGACACGACTGACAATAGACTCAGACTCCTGTTTCAGCACCCTGAGATATTCGGGGCTATCCTCGTAATTGTTACAGGCCAGCGGAAATTCCTGCCACACCAGGATTCCCTCACGGTCGCACAATTCATAAAAGGCTTCCTTGTTCACTATGCCTCCGCCCCAGACCCTGAACATATTAAAATTTGCCTCCAGCGCCCGGTTGATAAGCTCTTCGTAGCTTTCCCGGGTGATGATCCCGGGGAAGATCTCCGGATTCACCCAGTTGCTTCCCTTGCAGAAAATCTTTCGCCCATTGATTTCCAGTTGAATGGGAGCCACACTTCGGGTCTTGGGAAAACCCTTTGGCTCACTCCAGGCTCCCTCATTCATAACAAGCTTCACCCGTCGAAAACCTACATGTCCACTACAGGTCTGAAGCAAGGTCCCTTGGAGGTCGCTTAACTCAAGGGAATATGTGTAGAGATAGGGTTCACCATGATCGTGTGGCCACCATAGCTCTGGATTTGCGATCTCAGTGAATAGAACTCCCTTATCATTATATACATTTAAATATCCCATATCAAGCTTGTTCCCGGAAGAATCGATCAGATTCCACGCCAGACTGCAATCCGAAAGCCCTCTACCCTCTGCCTCCACTCTCAGATAGGCCTTATCCAGTTCCTCATTGAGGCTATATTGTACAGAGACCTCATCCAGGTGTGAAGCAGGCTGGATTTCTATCCAGGTCGAATCCCAGATACCGCTGGGAACCATTCGGGGATGCCAGTCCCATCCATAACTGACCGCCGGTTTTACAGAAGCCGAAGCCTGGCTCCGGTCGGCCGGCTCCCTGTGTTTTTTAGGTATAGGAAATATCTTGATCCTGAGTTCATTGTTTACCCTGAGTAGCTGAGTAAGGTCAAGCCTGACCGGGGTAAACATTCCTTCCTGACGTAGTAAATTCTCCCCATTAAATAAGATCTCAAACTTGTAGTCAATACCCCGGCTATTGAATACCAGGCGCTCTCCTTCATTCATGACTGGCTTAAGAAAATTACCCACATAGGTGAAACTCCGGTCCTCCATCCAGAGATAATCTTTCCAGTTCTCACCATGGATGTAAGGTCCATAGGCTTCTGCTTTGGCTATATCGAGCTGCACTGCACCTGGTACGTTGGCGCTTACCTGATTCAGTTTTCCGGGATCACGCTCCGTCCGGTACTCCAGGGCCCACTCAAGCGTTAAGGGCTGCTGTGCCAACAGATGTACTGACAACAGACAGGCGATAAATATCAGAAGAGATCTGTGCATAGCAATAGCTGTTAAGAGGAACTGCTTGTTTTCATCTTCCTGATCAGAACAGCACCGATAATTAACCCCGGCAAAGCAAAGACAAGGTCAATCACATGCACCGGGTTTACCAGCAGATTGTAATCCGACACATCGCTGGGGACCTCGTTATGAACCAGGGCCGGCACAATGGATTTCAGCCACAGGAAATAAAAGATAAGAGCCACCACAATCAGGTATACGGAAATCGGGCGTACGGGTGCATTCCGGAACCATCCCTCTACCTCACGCCCCCTCAAATCTGAAAAAAGCAAAATAAAGGAGTAGAGCGAAAGCGAAAGTGTCAGACAATACAGGAGGAAGAACTGATTAAAATTGACACCAAAACAATATATAATAAAGGAATACAGGATATAAAACAGGGTTCCGCCGTAGATCAGTGTAAAAACTCGGCTCCCCAGAGAAGCACTGTCACGCGCATAGGTTTCAGGGAAAAAAGCCCCGGCTATGGATACAATAGCCAGGGAAAGGGCAAGCAGGATCGTCAGGATCCGTAGTATCTTAACCTGTTTCATCTTATTAAGATACTAAAAATGCAGAAAATACCAGAAGTTGCCAGGACCAGCTACCCTGCCGTCCAGCTTCCTGATTCCTCATACTCCCCAAGGTAGTAATGCCAGGATCCGTTCCCTGCAGCATCCCATTCCATGTGGTAAAAGAGAATATCATTCAGATAGTAGTCCAGCGACCCTGAGCCATCATCGTTGATGACAATGCTGTACCTGATGTAATAATCAAATTCCGTTTCAGCAGAATCCCAGGTCCATTCGAAATGATAGTTGCCGGATGCATCAATACTCCATGTATAGGTCCAGTGGAGATCCACGTAATCGGTGTACTCCTGGTCATAAATATACGCCCAGTTAAAACTGTAGACCACCTCTCCTCCACTGCCATCTTTATACTCCCAGGCCGTGATATAATCATACCTTGGCCCGTCGGCATACTGGATTTCCATGGTCCAGTATTCTCTTGAACTATCCTCGCTATAGGTCCAGTAAAAGGTCCAGGTTTCACCCATATGGGAGAAGGTCCATTTCCATGTATCACTTGAAGCCTTCAGAGATGCACGTACAGCGTTATCCGGAACAATAAGATTTGCCTGAAAGGCTGACATATCCAGGGCATCCTCAATCATATCCACGCACTCCTGTGCCTTCTCATCCGAAGATGTGGTTAAACCCACAGGCAATTTGTCCATCACCTCCTGGGTATCGAGAGAGAGTTCTGAAAAATCATCAGGTAGCTCTTCGTCTTTGTTACATCCGGTAATAAGAATCGCGAACAGAAACAACACTGTCCATCCTTTCAATATGAATTCTTTCTTCATAGTGTTTTGGTTTGATTTATACGACCAAAGTTACCGGATATACCAGCCTGGGTCAATGCCTGACCCATACCATGAAGATGTTAGATTGTGCTGTTTTTCAGTGCTGCTGTGATTAATCGGGCACCTTCATATTGAATATCAGCTTCAGGGTGAAGATCATCCCGTCATTGAAGGTGACATTGTTTGCGGTCCGCTCGTCCCCGAAGGAAATCAGCGGTAAGCCAAAGCTAATGGTCTCGTCACCCGAATACTGCGTGTAAGATCGTCCAAAGGTGCGACCTATCATCCCTTCAATAAAGAAGTTCCCGTAAAGCCGTTGCCTTGCGAACAGGGACAGGTCGATGCTCTGCCGCTCCATATAATCCCCCGCATAATCCTCATGACCCAGGTAATAGGAAGTGATAAGTCCAAAATGATTGAAACCCACATCCAGTCCCTCATTGATCCTGTAATGAACTTTCAGGGTAACAGGTACCATGCCCTCGATATACCAGCGGTCCGATGCCTGCCAGTCCAGCAGAAACAGGGGAACCATGTAGGGCCCGAATAATTCCTGGTTATACATGGCGCCAAACCCCAGGCTCAGATCCTCATTGATATCATTCTGATAGGAGGCCAGTGCACCGAACTGGAAGCTGTTTCCATCCAGGTTCTGAAAATCAGACATCAGCCTGGGAGCAAAAAACAGCTGGAGCTTCCCTCCGCTTTTTAACTCCTGAATAATACCGATTCTGAGAATAATTCCATTGATAATGATCGGACTGGCAACATCGGCCGGCATCTCCGCTTCATCCTGAACATTGAAGTAAAAATGGTTCACATTGATGGCAAACATGGTTTTTGGTGCCAGTTTGAAACCGGCCGTCAATGCGTTCAGCATGCCAATTTCAGTGGCTGTTCCATCATATATCTCTTTATACTCCTGCGGCAGTGCATAGCGGCCCGAGATCGACACAATGTCCCTGGTTCCCCGTTCCTGGGCCTGAAGAGCAAATCCAAATACTACAAGAGCTAAAAGAAAAGTGGAGCGTAACATAGGGTTTCGGTTTAAGGTTTACTTCTAAATGTAAGAGAAAAACAGAAGCCAGTCAAACAGGTGATCCTCCTGCCTCTAAGAGGATTCTTCTTTTCTGATACGTTCCTGAATCCTCCGCAGGCCAGACAGAACCGTATTCCTGGGAAGGAAACGGGGAGCCAGGGCAAGCAATTTATTTGAAAAACCGGGGACGATACGGATCTTTCCTTTCATCATCCCCTTCATAGCGGTTTTTGCCACCGTTTCAACTGAGGTGGTTACGATCTTCTCTTTCTTCTCAGGCGAACCCGAATACCTGGCAGCCGAACTGGCAAAATTGGTATTAAAGAGTCCGGGCAATAAGACGGTACAGGTGACACCGGTTCCCTTTAACTCGTTGGCCAGGGCTTCCGAGAAAAAGTGTATATAAGATTTGGAGGCATAGTAAATATTCATCAGGGGGCCGGGTTGAAAGGCTGCCAGGGAGCTTACGTTCATTATCCTGCCCGTTCCCCTGTGCACCATCTTCTGAGCCACCAGCTTGGTCAGTCGGGTCAGGTTCAGGACGTGCAGCTGGAGCATTCGCTCTTCAAACTGCCAGTCGGTCTCCACAAAAAAACCGAAAAGACCGAAGCCCGCACTGTTAATCAGGACATCAAACTCATACTGATCCACCTCCCGGAACAGCTCTTCCGCAGCTCCGTTTACTCCAAGGTCCTTTACAATAAATTCGGTCCGGCTGCCATATTCATCCCGTATTGATCCTGCCGCCTTCGCCAGTCCGGTTTCATCCTTATCCACCATCACCAGGTCATAGGAGCGGGCTGCAAGAAGCCGGCAGAACTCCAGCCCCAGTCCAGATGCCGCTCCTGTAACAAAAGCCTGTTTCCGGGTCATTCAATCAAAAGTTAAGCACTATATTAGAGACTGCAATATACTGACTATGATGAAATATCTCTTTTCCTTCCTTTTCATCTTCCTGTTCCTGTCCCGGGGCTGTTCTCCTGAAGCAGATCCATTGCTGATCGGTGCCAAGATCTATGAGCATACGGGTCCCTATGACCAGTTATTCGACCAGTGGAACCAGATGGGCATTAATACCGCTTTCAGCAGCGAGAAACTTATCTCTGACCGGGAGTTTATGAACCAGGCCAGGGAGCACAAGATCAACACCTTTGTGATTATCCCCGTGTTTTTTAATGCTGAAGCCATTGCTGAAGATGCAGATCTGGCTGCCATAAACAGGAACGGGAAGGCAGCTGCAGAGGAGTGGGTGGAGTTTGTGTGCCCGTCCCGGGGAGAGTATCGCCGGAAGATTGTGCAACGCGCACGCCAGATCATTCGTGAATACCGTCCCGACGGGATCAGCATCGATTTTATCCGTCATTTTGTATACTGGGAAAAGGTCTATCCGGACCGGGATCCTGCCTCATTACCTGTTTCCTGTTTTGACTCTGTCTGCCAGAAACATTTTCAGGCTGAAACCGGACTGAGCATCCCTGAAGAGCTAAGTGGTACTACGGACCGGGCGGACTGGATCCTGGATAAGCATGAGGATGAGTGGATCGCCTGGCGCTGTGAGCTGATTACTTCCATGGCAGAGGCCATTGCGGAAGCCGCAAGAGAAGAGAAACCCGATATCCTGGTGAATATCCACCTGGTACCCTGGGCAAAAGAGGATTTCAATGGTGCGATCCGTCGCGTGGCCGGACAGGATGTTAAAGCACTATCGCAATTCAGCGACTACCTCTCTCCCATG
>JAYEOJ010000030.1:0-5883 GCA_034722835.1 Bacteroidota bacterium
GATCTTCTTATCGGGATATACCAGGGTGGTGGCATAAATCAGACCCGTGATCGTTTCTCCTGCGGCCAGTGCATGCTGAAAGGTGGTGGTTCTTGAAATACCGGTGGCCTGATCGTTGTGCATCCGGATGGCATCGATTATCTCGCTGTCCAGAGAAAAGTCAGCCAGCAAATCTTCCGCTTTCAGGGCATGCATCTTCGGATCGGCGTTGGTCACTTCTACATCGATATCATGCAGCAGTCCGGTTAAGCCCCAGCGATCCGGATCATCGCCCAACCTCACAGCCAGCGCACGCATCACCGCCTCGGATGCCAGACAGTGTATTATAGTTTTCTCATTCTTGACATATTCATGTAACCTGGCCAAAGCCTGCTCTCTGGAAACTTTCATCACTACCTGCTAATAATTAAACGATTTACTGAGGTTTGATCTTTTGAGAATGCATGAATGAAGAAGACGCCTGGTTGCTGAATAATCGGCTATGAACTGTTGCGAAAAACCCGGTATGGATACCATTAAAATCTTCCTGATCATTTGTCCCATACAGTTTAATTTACAAGATTCTTCATAAGATAGTTGCTTACATAATCATTCACCCCCTCCTTCAGTGGAGTGAATCCCTGATCATATCCAGCTTGCCTTAATTTATGCATATCTGCCTCAGTGAAATACTGATATTTTTCCCGGATATCCTCAGGAGTATCTATAAACGAAATATTCTCTGATCTGTTCATGGATTTGAAGGTATATTTGACAAAATCCAAGAAAGTAGAGGCCAATCCTGTCCCTACATTGTATAAGCCACTTTCAGGTCTTTTTTCCATCATAAAAAGGATCACATCTACCACATCCATCACATAGATAAAATCCCGTGCTTGTTCCCCGTCGCCAAAATCAGGATGATGGGAGCGGAATAATTTCATTCCACCGGTCTCTTGAATCTGCTTGAAGGTATGAAAGACCACTGAGGCCATCCGGCCCTTGTGGTATTCGTTTGGACCATAAACATTAAAAAACTTAAGCCCTGCCCAGAAAAAAGGTTCCTCTTGCTGTTCCAGGACCCAGCGATCAAACTCATTTTTGCTGCGTCCGTAGGGATTGAGAGGCTTCAGGTCTGGTACCAGCTCATGTGAATCTTTATACCCGTGTTCACCCAGTCCATAGGTTGCAGCAGAGCTGGCATAGACTAGTGGCAATCCAAATTCAATGCAGATATTGTACAACTCTTTTGAATAGTCCAGGTTGAGCTCCAGGAACACCTTCCAGTCAAATTCCGTAGTATCGGTTCGCGCCCCCAGGTGCACAATCATCTGAACCCGGGGGTGATGCTCCCTGATCCAACTGAAAAGATCTTTGCGATCCAGGAGTGCTGAAAATTGCTTATTCGTAAAATTTCGCTCTCTGTCGGGCCGTGTAAAATCATCCACAAGCAAAAGATCTCTGTACCCCGAAAAGTTGAGACCCGCGATAAGATTACTCCCAATAAAACCAGCTGCACCGGTGACTACAATCATAGTATTGCTAAGATAGGGATTACAAAAAAAATTACTTGCCGAAAAGGCAGTTTTCAACAGAATTAACATCTGTTTAATCACCTGACAAGGTGCAGATTCTCCCAGAGAATTTGTTTCTTTGTCATATGGAACTTATTAACAGCGGAATGGGTGAGAACCAAAATGGGGGTTACGACCGCATCGACCGGTGGGACGAGGAGACCACCGCCGCCATCGCCGCACATTACAAAGAAATACTGAAATTGATGGGAGAAAATGGCCAGCGTGAAGGCTTGCATGAGACTCCCGTAAGGGTGGCCAAGGCTCTGCAGTTCCTCACCCAGGGTTATGGGACAGATCCGGCCGAGATCATGAAATCGGCCATGTTTCATGAGAAGTACTCCGAAATGGTGATTGTAAAGGATATTGAGCTTTTCTCCATGTGTGAGCATCATATGCTTCCTTTTATCGGGAAGGCACATGTGGCCTACATCCCCAACGGACGCATCACCGGGCTCAGTAAAATTGCCAGGGTGGTGGATGCATATGCAAGGCGGTTGCAGGTGCAGGAACGGCTCACTGTTCAGATCAGGGACAGTATCCAGGAGACCCTGGAACCCCTGGGTGTAGCTGTGGTCATAGAGGCAATGCACCTCTGCATGGTTATGCGAGGAGTCCAGAAACAACACTCGGTCACTACTACTTCAGCCTTTACAGGGGCATTTATGAACTCCGAAAAAACCAGGAAAGAATTCCTGGGCCTTATTGGAGAAAAACTTCACTAATACTGAACAGAATATATGAAAGCATATATTTTTCCCGGACAGGGAGCACAATTTGTTGGAATGGGCAAAGATCTTTACGATCAAAATGCCAAAGCGAAAGATATGTTCGAACAGGCCAATGAAATCCTTGGTTTTCGAATTACCGATCTGATGTTTGCCGGCGAGGATGAAGATTTGAAACAAACCAGGGTAACACAACCAGCCATTTTTCTGCATTCCGTCATACTTGCATCCACATTGGAGAATTTTCATCCGGACATGGTTGCGGGTCATTCACTGGGTGAATTCTCAGCCTTGGTTGCCAACAGGGCCCTTTCCTTTGAAAATGGCGTAACCCTTGTCAGCAAAAGAGCCATGGCCATGCAGAAGGCATGCGAAATACAATCCTCCACCATGGCAGCGATCATTGGAATGGAGGACCAGCAGGTTGAAGAGGTCTGCAAGGGTATCGATGATATTGTGGTAGCGGCTAACTACAACAGTCCGGGCCAGATCGTGATCTCCGGATCGCTTCAGGGCATTGATACAGCTGTAGAAAAGCTCTCTGCTATGGGTGCCAAGCGAGCCCTTAAACTTCCTGTTGGAGGCGCATTTCACTCCCCGCTGATGGAACCAGCAAGGATTGAGCTGGAAGAAGCCATCCAGGAAACTTCCTTCCGGGATCCCATTTGTCCGGTCTACCAGAATGTCAATGCAAGACCTTCAACCGACCCGGAAACCATTAAAGTCAACCTGGTTTCTCAACTGACCTCCCCGGTACGATGGACCCAGATTGTGCAACAAATGATCGCCGATGGAGCCAGCTCATTTACGGAGGTGGGCCCGGGCAAAGTGCTGCAGGGTCTGATCAAGAAAGTGGATCGGGGAATGGAGACCCGGAGCGCATAATCCATTACCCAAGGTAAAAAATCCCAGGCAGCATATGAAGGTATTAAAATTCGGCGGCAGTTCTGTAGGAAATTCAGCGAATATACGGCTGGTAAAAAATATTCTTGAGCAGCAGGACATGAGCTGCATTGCAGTAATCTCTGCTTCCAACGGGGTCACCGACCGCCTGATGCATGCAGCCCAGTTGGCAAGTGACCAGCAGGAGGCTTACCAGGAAGTGGCTGGCGGACTCCGCTCCCATCATCTTGCTCTGGTCGAAGAATTACTGTCCGGTTCGGTGCAGGAGACAGCCGCACGGGAGATAGGTGCCTTGCTGGATGCGTTCGAGGATATCCTCCGGGGCGTATTCCAGCTCCGCGACCTCAGTGCCAAAACCCTGGATCTGGTGCTGAGTTTCGGGGAACGGCTTTCGGCCTCTATTGTGGCCTGGTATATGCAGAATTCGCAGTACATCGATGCACGAGAGCTGATCCGGACCGACAATCAATACGGAAACACCACCGTAGATATGGAGGTAAGCAACAAGGCCATTAAGGAAAGGCTCAAGGATTTTCAAAAGCTCATCGTATTGCCCGGTTTCATAGCCTCCGATCCGGAGGGGGAAACCACTACCCTGGGCCGGGGCGGATCGGATTACACAGCAGCCATCGTGGCTGCGGCCCTGGGTGCCGGGGCTCTGGAAATATGGACCGATGTAGATGGTTTCATGACCGCCGATCCAAAAATCGTCCCCAAGGCCTATACGGTCCCATGCATGAGCTATGAGGAAGCCATGGAGCTCTCCCACTTTGGTGCCAGGGTCATTTATACCCCTACACTGACCCCGGCTTACCGTTCCGGCATTCCCATCAAAGTAAAGAACACATTCAAGCCTGAGCTCCCCGGAACCCTGATTACAGCAAGCACTCATTGCCAGAAGGACGAACTGATCAAGGGGATCTCGTCTATCAACTTCGTGAGCCTGGTGACCGTTAAGGGAACGGGCATGGTGGGCAAGACCGGCACCTCTGCCAGGGTGTTCAGCTCCCTGGCCAGGGCCATGGTTAATGTGATCCTGATCACCCAGGCTTCCTCCGAGATGAGCATTTCTTTCGCCGTCTCCCCGGCCGACCAGAGCAAGGCAGTCAGGACCCTGCAGGAAGAATTTGAGATGGAGATCGTTCACCGGAAAGAGATGGAGATCGAGGTCATCAATAAGCTTTCCATCATTGCCATTGTGGGCGAAGGCATGCGCCATACCCCCGGAATTTCAGCCATCCTCTTCCGTGCCCTGGGCAGGAACGGGATCTCTGTGATAGCCACAGCCCAGGGATCCAGCGAGCTGAATATCTCTGTAGTGATCGATGTGAACAGCCTGAAGAAGGCCATGAATGTGATCCATGAAGGATTCTTCCTCTCGGATTACCGGGAACTGCACCTCTACCTGGCCGGACTGGGCAACGTGGGGCGTAAACTGATACTGCAGCTGCAGAACCAACAGCAGAAGCTCCTTGAAAACCTGAAACTGAAAATCAACCTGGTGGGCATCATCAACAGCCGGAAGATGGTGATTGATCCGGCGGGAATCGATCCGGCGAACTATAAGGTACGCCTGGATCAGGGAGAGCCTTCCAACCTGGATCAGATGATCGAGCGCATTGCGGAACACAATCTTCGTAATTCGGTATTTATTGATTGTACGGCCAGTGACAGGGTGGGTACGGTCTACGACCGTCTCTTTGACCACTATGTTTCGGTGGTCACAGCCAATAAGATCGCGGCCAGTTCCTCCTATGAAAACTACAACAGTCTGAAAAACCAGGCGATCCAGAAAGGGGTGAAATTCAGTTTTGAAACCAACGTGGCAGCCGGACTTCCCGTGATCAGCACCATTAACGACTTGATCAAAAGCGGTGACCGAATCCTGAAACTGGAAGCCGTGGTATCGGGCACCCTCAACTACATATTTAATACCATGAGTCGGGACATCGCCTTCAGCAGAGCCATCCGAATGGCAAAGGAGGAGGGTTATTCAGAGCCTGATCCGCGTCTGGATCTGAGTGGAACCGATGTGAAGCGAAAGCTCCTGATCCTGGCCCGGGAATCGGGATACCGGCTGGAGGAAGATGAGATTGAAGTGAAGCCTTTCCTGCCGGAAGAACTCTTTGAAGGGAGCCAGGAAGAATTCTGGAAAGGGATTGAGGAGCTGGACCGGGAGTTTGAAGAAAAGCGACTGAAACTGGAAGAAAAGGGACTGAAATGGCGCTACCTGGCCAGGCTGGAGGATGGCAACGGAACCATGGGACTGGAAGAGGTGGATCCCTCCCACCCGGTCTATCCCCTGGAAGCCAGTAGCAACATCATTTTGATCACCACCGACCGTTACCGCGAACTTCCCCTGATCGTCAAGGGCTATGGTGCCGGTGCAGATGTGACCGCAGCAGGTGTGTTTGCGGATGTGATCCGGGTCGCAAACGTTTAAGTATATGACTGGCAATAACTTGCACGATGTAAAAAACATTCAGGCCGTGATCCTGGATATGGACGGTATCCTCATCGATTCGGAGCGTCATTGGCAGCTGACTGAGCGGGCCATCTTTGCCGAATTGGGGGTCGATCTGACCGATGAGCTGCTGGTAGAGACCAGGGGGCTGCGCACCGAAGAAATGGTGGCACACTGGACTGCCCGCTTCTCCATTGACGGAAGGGATTCCAAGGCCCTAATGGAAGACTACGAT
>JAYEOJ010000031.1:0-5878 GCA_034722835.1 Bacteroidota bacterium
ATTGTTCTTTTTACCAGTGGTTCTCAGACCCCATGGCGGATGTGCTCCGGTGGATTATCATGGTTCCGGCCATCTGCATGCTCTTGGCGACCTGGCAGGATTTGCAGAAATGCCAGTGGGCATAAGTACTTTAAACAGAGGAGAAGAGGTGGATGTACGACTTATTTAACAGAGAAATCAACTACCTGCGGATTTCGGTCACAGACCGCTGCAACCTGGCGTGTACCTACTGCATGCCTTCGGAGCATATTGGCAGGCCGGGCAGGGCGGAGATGCTTAGCATCCAGGAGATCGCGGAAGTTGTTCAAACCCTTGCACCCCTTGGAATTTCCAAGATCAGACTTACCGGGGGGGAACCCCTGCTCAGGGCGGGTATTGAAGAACTGGTGGGTATGATTAATGAAGTTGAAGGGATCAAAGAACTTGCCATGACCACCAACGGACAAGGTTTGGCCGGAATGGCACAGGTTCTTGCCCGTAATGGACTGAAGCGGGTGAATATCAGCCTGGATACCCTGGACCCTGTCCGCTACAGAGAGATTACCCGGGGAGGAGAGATGCGGAAGGTAATGAAGGGGATCGATGCTTCCCTGGAGGCCGGTCTGATCCCGGTAAAGATAAATAGTGTGCTTACACCGGATTCCGATCCGGTAGAAATGGAGGCTCTTCAGGAATTTTGCGATACAAAAGGATTGGAGCTGCGATTCATCAGGCAAATGGACCTGCAGAGTGGAAAGTTCTGGAGAGTGGAGGGAGGCCAGGGTGGGCACTGCAATTTCTGCAACAGGATGCGGCTCACTGTAGATGGGCGATTCATCCCCTGTCTCTTCAGCGAAAAAGAATACAGTATCATCGACTACGGAATCGTGGGAGCTTTCGAGAAAGCCATACTGAATAAACCCCGAAAGGGAATGGCAAACACCAGAAGTACGTTCTACAGGATCGGAGGTTAGGCTCAAGAAAACAGATAAAGCTATGGACAAACAGCTTACTCATACAGACGGAAAAGGAAAGGCCCGAATGGTAGATGTGGGGGAGAAAACCATACAGAAACGCCTGGCTGAAGCCTCAGGTAAAATCAGGATGTCAGGTGATGCCCTGAAGGCCATCAGGGAGAACCAGGTAAAGAAAGGAGATGTGCTCTCTGTGGCACAGCTTGCCGGGATTCAGGCAGCTAAATCCACCTCTTCCCTTATTCCGCTATGCCATACGTTGGTCCTGGACCATGTTTCACTGGAATTTAGCCTGGAGGAGGATGGGGTACGTGCAAGCTGTCGGGTTAGATGTCAGGGCAGGACCGGAGTGGAGATGGAAGCATTAAGCGGAGTTTCAGTTGCCCTCCTGACCATTTACGATATGTGCAAGGCCATTGATAAAGAGATGGAATTGGAAGGGATCAGGCTGTTAAAAAAGGAAAAGGAGGATATCAGGTAATGGAAAGCCATGCGATAATCAAATCTGTAAATTCCTCAGAGCAGAAGGGGATGGTAAAATCTCCTCTGGCAGAAATAATTTTGACGGATCAGGGAATTGAGGGAGATGCACATGCGGGTCCCCACCACCGGCAGGTCAGTCTCCTGGCCATGGAAAGCATCCGGAAATATGAGGAAAACACCAGCAGTAAGGTACCCATGGGTGGATTTGGCGAGAACATTACCACTGAAGGATTTGCCCTGCACAGGGTCCACCCCCTGGATCGCTTTTTATGTGGTGAGGTGATCCTGGAGATCACCCAGGTGGGAAAGAAGTGCCATGGGAATCGTTGTGCCATTTACAAAGATACCGGGGAATGTATCATGCCCGACGAAGGGATCTTCTGCCGGGTGCTTCAGGGGGGGCGTCTGAAACCGGGTGATCAATTGGAATACCATCCGAAACAGTTTGATCTGAAAGTGATAACCCTGAGTGACCGTGCTGCTGCAGGAATTTATGCGGATCGCAGCGGAATACTGGTTTTGGAAGACGTGGATAAGTGGTTCCAGCAGAAGGGACTTGCCCTTCATTCGGAGTCCCGGGTTTTGCCAGATGAAAAGGAATCCTTTTCCCTGGAATTAACAGCAGCCATAGGAAAGGGAACGGATCTGATTATTACAACGGGAAGCACAGGTCTGGGCTCCAGGGATATTGCTCCTGAGGTGGCGGCGGAGCATATGGAAAAAGAAATCCCGGGCATTATGGATATGATCAGGGTAAAGTACGGGAGCGTGAATCCCAATGCCCTCCTGAGCCGTTCGGTGGCCGGAATTGCAGGCAAAACCCTCATCTTTGTGCTCCCCGGCAGCACCAGGGCAGTCAGGGAATATCTGGAAGAAATCCTGAAGTCCCTGTGGCACATGATCTTAATGGTAAATAATATTGACAGCCACTGATCGGGCTCCAGTCAGCTATACTATTCCCGCAGCGTCACCGAATCAATCTCGTTGAGTGTATCCGGATTTAATACCCGCATTTTCACACTGGAGCCTTCCACGTAGAACAGGCACAGGGCATTCTCTACACTGAAGGATTGGGTGAACTCGCTCCATGGCAGGATCTCCTGGGCATAGTAGGGGGCACCGGCCGCTCCATTGTTAATCTGATAGATGGGCCGGCCTATATTGAGTTTCTTTAAGGGCCAGATCTCCGGGTAGATGGGTACTTCCGGGGTCAGCTTCAGCCAGTTATAGTTGTGTTCATCCCCTGTAAGAATGGCCAGTACCTTGGTGCTCTGGTTGATAAGGATATCCAGATACTCATCCCTGCGTTCAATAATCCCCTTGGCCACGGGTTTCCCGCTGATAAAAGGCCGGTACTGGTTGTTGCCGCTGTA
The DNA here is from genome assembly GCA_034722835.1 of Bacteroidota bacterium. GTDB lineage: Bacteria > Bacteroidota > Bacteroidia > Bacteroidales. The sequence continues at coordinate 2,810 of JAYEOJ010000031.1, forward strand.
CCACATATCGTCCCTGCTGTGGCCTCCGTTCGGGAAAGCCGGGGTGTGCTGGGTAACGAAGACATGATCGATTGATGAGTCCTGCTCGTACATAGCTACCGTAAGCCTGAGCCATTCCAGCTGCATATCCATGATATAGCCGTGAAGTCCCCCGCTGCTAAATGGGAATTGACCCAGGGTGGGGGCGTACCAGTAATCGCTGTTGAGCACGATCATGCCTACGTTCCCGTACCTGTAGGTATACACGTTTTCTGAATAGGAGGGAAAGTCCTGCTTGTCCGGGTCGGGATCATACGCGCAGCCGTCCTCGCTTACCAGGTCGCTTACCGGATTTACAAAGGCTTCAGCATAAGCTGCTTCGGCGGAGAAGGTATCGTAGGGGAATCCGTCGATGAATGCCCTCATGCGGCCAGCTGTATCGGTGAATATATAACCCAGGGCCTCGTGGTTTCCCATGCCCGAGTTGACGGGCATATAATGCCAGAAGGGCTCCAGCGCTTTCTTCCAGTTGGTGTACTGCAGCTGCGTTTCCTCGTTGTTGGTCAGGTAGCCGTTGATCATATCCCCGGTGAATTGCAGGAAGGCAGCATCGTTGGCATGGGCCAGGGCGGCCATCTTCTTCATGATGTAGGCATTGGCACCGTAGATCATTCGTTCGCCCCCTCCGGTAGCGTGCCGGCTGTCGCTGGTGTAGGCAAAGACAAAGGGTTCCCGACTTCCGTCTCTGGGTGCTGTCCGGAAGTGATACTGTTGCTCCTGGCCGCCATATTTGACAGTATAGTTGTATTCCGTTGCCGGTTCCAGTCCATCGATGGCCCATTCGTGATGTACCAGTGGTTCCGGATCCGTTAAGAGTTGCCCGTTCACTTCCAGCTGTGCCTGTACCGGTAAAGTCGTTCGGCACCAGATTACAATCCCGGTATCCGTGAGACCATTAATGAAAGGGCCCTCAGCAATGGCCGGAACCACCTCAAAGGGGCCGGTTCCTGACAGGCTGACTTCCCCGTCATATATGATCATGCCCTCCGTATCCTGCAACCTGTAACCAATGGTTAGAAATCCAGTTTCTTTCCATCCAACGAAATCGTAAGGGTAGCGGAAATCGTAGGGGATGTTAATCTCAGCTTTTCCACTCACGATGGATTTGGTGAAACGGAATACGGGCACAGGATGCGGGGCCTTCCCATAAGGGATCAGGCCATAAGTCAGGGTACCCTCCAGTTCTCCGAAATCAAATATCAGCCCGTTTTCTGTACCCACCGGATTACCATAAACCTGCTGCAGGGAATAAAGGGGCGGGCTGGTCATGGCATAAAATGTATTGCCGCCTGCCTTTATTAACAGGTTCCCTGCCTCATCATAGGTCATTTTGCTGTGGACAGCAGGTATTGGTTCATTCTCTTGGGCATAGATTCCGATTAGTCCGGTGAACAGGACCAGTATCAGTGTCCATTTCTTAGCATATGTCATGATCAGTGGTTTAATTGAGTTGAATGCTTGATCATCAAACAAAAACAGTCTAGGATTTGTTCTGAGTATTTAAAATAATTGAACCCTTTGAATCAGAAATATAACGGGACTCAGCTTACTGAATTTATGGGGAATTCATCTCATTGGAGGGGATCACATTCTCCAGCTTTACAACAATTGGATTTGGCCATTGGCGGTCGTTGTATATTCTTTGTCCCCTGAAAACAGAGACTTTCAATCCCATATCTGTTTGTTCGAAGACAGTGGCAGCATTGACATCCGGATTGTATTCCAGTGTTTTATTGTCATGTCCGATTACCGATACCCTGGTATCTTCTGTGGCAGCTACTGATTTCAAAAGGATATCTTTCTTTCCTCCATATTTGAGCGGTTCTCCGGTTATAAAGACATATAATGTGTTTTCATTTTGCTTTTTTAGAAACCAGACATCTCCCTCCCTGATTTTTGGCCATGGTTCTACTTTTTCCATGGCTTCCTTATTGATAAAGTACCATAATCCGAGTTCATTTAATAAGCCCTTTTGAATGTCCGGGATTTCTCCTTCAGCATCGGGACCAATATTAAGCAAGAGGTTTCCACCCTTACTCCGGATCTCAATGATTGTCCGTATGAGCTCACCACCATTTTTGTATGTCTCATTGGTTGGTCTGTACTGCCATTGCTGACCCATTGTAATACAGGCTTCCCATGGAGAAGGAATGGCCTGGTCCGGGACCTGCTGTTCCGGAGTCTCCATAGCTCCACGGGTCACGACAACTTCCGGATTCAGTTCCCAACAGATCTTTGCCAGTTCCACATTGGCTGCCACATCTACACCATCGATAAAAACGATATCAACCGGATCATACTGAGTCATCAACTCTTGCATTTGTTTCCTCAGGTATTCCATGAGCTCGGGAAGATCAGATGGCATTAAGCCTGGTTTTCGACGTCCAATCTCAAGATCATGTGAGTACGTGTACCAGAAATCGTCCGGTGAAAAATAAAGTCCCGTTGCCAGACCTTCATTCCTGCAGGCATCCAGGATTTCCCTGGTGGCATCCCTGTTGAATGCTGTATTCATAATATTAAAACCGGTGGTCTTTGTGTCGTACATGCAGAAACCACTGTGATGTTTAGCAGTAAAAACCACATATTTCATTCCGGCCATTCTGGCCATCCTGGCCCATTTTTCCGGCTGAAAGTTTGTTGGCTCAAATGTTTCTGGCAGCTCATTGAAGTATCGGTCTTGATAGTCGGGTGATGCTCCAACAACAGAATGAGATATAACCATACCCAGCTGAACATCAAAACTCCAGTGTATGAACATCCCCAGCCCCAGATTGGTAAACCACTCTTCCCTTTCGGGCTTATTCTGATTTATGGAGCTGTGATGCTGGGCATTCAGGGAAAGAATCAGGGCGAGGATTACGACTGTTAAGATGGTTCTGTATAGCATAACATTCCTATTGTTGGCTCTGGATTTATTTATTTGAAGATCAATCAAAGATAAAATATTGTACCAACTGTAAGAGATTGAGAAAACAAAATCACTGAATAAATCTTGTGAACGTGTAAGTCTTTAAAAGCCAAGAAAAC
>JAYEOJ010000032.1:0-5845 GCA_034722835.1 Bacteroidota bacterium
AGTATCCAGGTGGGTAAGGCCTACCTGGAAATGGAATTTGACCTTGTGGAATTCAGGGAGACTGTGGAATCTGCCCTGCTAAGTCCTTCATCCGGTGTGCTTGTGTGGTCCTGGGAGCGCCTGGTAGCCGAACCGGAAAAGGCCGACCTGTTCAAGGACATTATCACATCACGCTGATTTGATGCTGCCGGAGCTGTGTACTCACATCTTAAATTCATACATTTATCGGTCCGATAAACCCAAACAAACATGAAAAAAACTGTTCTATTTCTTAGCATCCTGGGCATACTGAGTTTGAGTACATGCCAGGTGAATATTCAGCAGGAGACTGATTCCCCACTGATTTCCAAAAACCAGTTAACACTTACTTCCGATATCATGACTCCTGAAGTACTGTGGTCATTTGGCCGCTTGAGTGATGTCCAGGTATCGCCCGATGGGCAAAAGATCCTGTACGGAGTAAGCTACTACAGTATCGAACAGAACCGGAGCAACCGGGAGTTGTTCGTAATGAATGCCGATGGATCGGATAAGATTCAGCTTACAGAAACGCCCCAGAATGAATTCAATGCCATCTGGCACCCCGATGGGAAACAAATCGTCTATATTTCATCAGCTTCGGGTGATTTGCAGGCCTGGTCCATGAATGCCAACGGTTCTGGGAATACCCAAATCTCTGACGTGGAGGGTGGTATTACCGGCCTGGTCTTTTCGCCCGATGGCAGCAAGGTGCTCTATACCCAGGAAGTAAAGGTCAACAAAACCACCCAGGACCTGCATCCTGATCTTCAGTTGACGGACGGACGGATTATTAACGACCTGATGTACCGCCACTGGAACACTTGGGAGGACGGAGCATACAGTCATATTTTCATGGCTGACTTCGAAGGCAGTTTCAATGACGGAACCGACCTGATGCCGGACGAACCCTATGATTCCCCTATGAAGCCCTTCGGAGGACTGGAGGAGGTGGCCTGGTCACCGGACAGCAGGAGCATTGCCTATACTTGCAAGAAAATGACGGGACTGGATTACACATTCAGCACCGATTCAGATATCTACCTCTACTACCTGGATAGTGATGAAACAACCAACCTGACAGAGGGAATGACCGGATATGACCGGGTGCCGTTTTTTTCACCGGATGGCCGGATGATCTACTGGCACAGCATGGAAAGAGCAGGATACGAAGCGGACAAGGAACGCCTCTTCGGAATGGATCTGAGCACCGCAGAGTTAAGTTACCTCACCCCTGACTTTGATTATTCACCCTTCGGGGAAACCTGGATGGATGAAGGGGAAAATCTCTATTTCGTTTGTGCGGTGAATTCGGAGCACCAGATCTTTAAAATGAACGTGAATACCACCGAGATAACTGCTGTCACCGAAGGTATGCACGATTACCATAGTGTGGCCATTGCCGGGGATAAGCTTATTGCCACACGGGTCGACATGACCAAACCCCAGGAGATTTACAGCGTGGATCCCGCAACTGGCGAGGCCACCGAACTGAGCTTCGAGAACAAACACCTGCTGGATCAGCTGACCATGCCCACCGTGGAGAAGCGCTGGGTGACCACGGTCGATAATCAGCAGATGCTGGTGTGGGCCATTTATCCGCCCCATTTCGATAAAACCAAAAAATATCCCGCGGTGATGTTCTGCACCGGTGGTCCCCAGGGGGTACTGGGCCAGTTCTGGAGCTATCGCTGGAACATGAGCCAGATGGCCTCCTTCGACTACGTGGTGATTGCCCCTGCCCGCAGGGGAGTCAGCTCTCACGGTCAGCTCTGGACCGACCAGGTTAGCAAGGATAACAGCGGACTGGCCATGCAGGATCTGCTGGCTGCAGCCGATGATATTGCCGCCGAACCTTACGTGGACGAGGAACGCCTGGGTGCCGTGGGTGCCAGCTTCGGGGGTTTCTCAGTAAACTGGCTGGCAGGTAATCACGAGGGACGTTTCAAAACCTTTATTTCACATTGCGGGGTTTTCCATGAAGAACTGATGTACTATACCACCGAGGAGATGTTCTTCCAGCACTGGGAAACCGGTGGAGCCCCCTGGGAAACGGACAACCCAGTGGCAATGAATTCCTATGCCGGCTCACCGCACCACTTCGTTAAAAACTGGGACACCCCCATTATGTTTATGCAGGGGGAACATGATTACCGGATTCCCTATACCCAGGGTATGGCCGGTTTTAACGCCGCTCAGATGCTGGGCATCCCCAGTCGCATGCTTTTCTTCCCCTCCGAAACCCACTTTGTGTTAAGTCCTCAGAATGGCATCCTGTGGCAAAGGGAATTCAAGAGCTGGCTGGACCAGTGGCTTAAAGGCAATTAGTTGTCTTTAAGCCGGTTAATGGTTAGTGCTTAATGATTATTGGACGAATTAGATATGCTTAAACAACTCTTATTGGTTGGAGCAGGTGGATTTATCGGGAGTGTGGCCCGTTTCCTGGTATCCAGGCTCAACACCCGCATCGAATGGTTCGCCATCCCTTTGGGGACTCTTACCGTGAATGTGGTGGGGAGCCTGCTGATTGGGTTCTTAATCGGGATCTCTGAGAAGAGTCCCATCCTGACCGTCGAATGGAGAATGTTCCTGATGGTTGGACTGTGTGGAGGATTCACTACCTTCTCCTCTTTCACCGGTGAAAACCTGGTATTGATGAAAAACGGCCAGATCCTCCCCCTGCTTCTTTACACGGCTTTGAGCATATTCCTTGGGTTCCTTGCAGTTTACCTGGGCTATATTTCCACCAAATTAATGGGATAAAACATGGCAAAAAATACACAGGATTCCGGATACAGCAGGCTCAAGATCAAAGCCAGCACCACCGATAAAATCGGGTCCAAATTACTTTACCAGTACCTGGTTGAACTGGCCCATAAAAAAGGAATCGCAGGAGCCACTGTTTTCAGGGGAATCATGGGCTTTGGTTCCAGCAATGCCATCCATTCATCCAGGTTCTGGGAACTGACCGAAAAACTTCCTGTGGTCATCGAATTTGTGGATCAGACAGAAAAGCTCCAGCTCTTTTACAGCGAGATTGAGGAGGAACTGCTCCAAATGCCAAAGGGCTGCCTGGTCACCATGGAACCCACGGAGATCCTTTTACAGAAGAAGGGCAAATAGCGAGCTTTTTCCCCAGGCGGGCTTGAAGGGCTTGAAGGGCTTACCTGGCTGCAAAATGGGTCATCATCAGGATGGCCCCGGCGGTTCCATCCATGGTCGGCTCGTTGGTGGAGAAATCCCCCATATCATCGTGGTAGACCACAAAGGGATTCTGAACAGCAGCGAATTCATCGGGATCATTCATCAGCAGTCCCTGCAGGTTCCGGAAAATACTGCCATAAACAGGACCATCAATTAATCCTCCCGGCACTTCCATCCCGGTTAAGCCGTACACGCTGGTATGCACATCCACCGGATACTCACCCCCTTCAGGGATCCCCGTAAACATGGTGGTCCCCCAGGGATTCCGGCCAAACAGCCAGTCGCGCTGCTGTACCAGGAACCCTGAATAATGGTCATCTCCGGTCATATCCTCGTAGAGAATGATCTGTGCAATCAGGCTGGTAAGCAGGTTATTGGAACACCAGATAAAGGGGACCCCGATCCCGTAGGGATTTCCACCTGCCCTGGTCAGGCAGCTCTCTATCCCCGCCCGGTAGTAAGTCGCCAGGCTATCCTTAAAGCTTTCGTCCACCGCTTCGTATAGCGCATAGTGTCCCATATTTATAAATGGATAATACTGGTAATGTTTGGCAGTGTCATATGGCATCCAGGAGACAGTCCCTGCCATCCGGGCGTACTTCATAGCATCCTCCAGGTATTTCTCCTCGCCTGTTGTTTTATAAAGCTCTGCGGCCCCCCATTCCATATCATCGGCCCAGGTCTCTTCCCCATACCGATAGGGTGCACCATAAGAATTGCCCTGCTGAAACCCCTCCTTTTCCTTTCCCATACTGTAGAGGCTGATGGCTGCTTCCAGGCAATGGCCTGCAAAATGCGGATCCATATCCTCTTCCTTCCAGATGCGTGCAGCACGTGCCATAGCTGCTGCAGAACGGCCCGCCAGGTTGGAAACCCCGGAAGCCTCGCTCATGTATTTATTCAAGCCCTGTGGATCACCGGTAGCAAAATAGGCCGCCCGGTAGGAGTTTGGTCCCCAGCCATAATCAGACTTGTCCTCATCGGGCATTTTCCATCCAATATGGTCCCGGTCATCGGCCACCTGGTGCACCAGCTGATCCGGTGCCGGATGCAGTTTATGGATCCAGTCCAGTCCCCACTTTGCCTCATCCAGCACATCGGGGATCCCGTTTGCTCCTGGCTGACCCAGAGCATTGCACCGGTCTTCAAAACGGTCGGGATATAAGGAATAGCTCAGCAGCATATGGGCCGTGGCATAGCTGCCGGTAATCAGGTACTTCAACTGGTCCCCTGCATCGTGCCAGCCACCGCTCACATCCACGTAAGTGGAATCGGGCATGGGACCGTAAAAGGACCGGCCATCCCGTTGGTGACAAACCATGTCCAGAGTGGGATTGTACCCGCATCGCTGCTGGCGCATAAAAACAAGCAATTCTTCCTGAAGATGATCATAGGCATGGTCAGAAATCTTAAAGACCTTGCTCCTGACTCCCGATCGTAAGCCTTCCAGCACATAGCTTCCTGCTTCCTGCACCTGGCTGAAATCGCAGGTATAATAATAGTCAAATGCTCCCCAGTTTGCCCGCTCACTTTTTACCGGTTTCAGGCTAAGAATTTCCTTTCCTGTCTCAGTCTGGATCAGGGCAAACTTTTCCCGGATAGCTTCAGAAGAAAACAGGAGGGCCGACTTATGGTCCCCGGTCTGGTAACCCACCTGGTTGATGCGAATATAAATCTCTGCAGGGCTATCCTTTACTCCTGTCCCTTGCCACAGAGGGAAGCAGAGCAGCCATATTTGAAGTAAAATAAAAAGCATAGGATTAAAATAGTTTAGAGTAGGTTTAAAGTTATGCATTTTCATGTTAAATTGCATGGCGGTCAACACCATTCCCAAATTCAAATTATGAAACATTTATATGGGACAATTCTTCTGGTACTGGTATCCTTCTGCGGACAGGCACAGTATTCCGGAGGAGGAGAAGCTAATTCCGATCTGACTACCAACCAGGAAGCCCTGAAGGAGTTCCAGGAAATGCGCTTTGGCATGTTCATCCACTGGGGCCCGGTTGCCCTCAAGGGAAAGGAAATTTCCTGGTCCAGAGGACGTGAGATTCCAAAGGATGAATACGACAAACTCTACCTGGATTTCAATCCTCAATTGTATTCAGCAGCTGATTGGGTGGAAGCGGCTAAAGCCGCCGGGATGCAATACCTGATCATCACCAGCCGGCACCACGACGGTTTCAGCCTGTGGGACAGTGAGTTTACCGATTACGATATGGCCGCTACTCCCTATGGCAAAGGGATCCTGAAAGAACTGGCTGGAGAATGTGAAAAACAGGGGATCAAATTCGGGACCTATTACTCCATCTGCGACTGGTACCGGGAGGACTATCCCGTAGATTATCCTTCTGATGATTATACTTTCCACGAAGCCCGGGATATGGATTCGGCCACCCAGGCCCGGATGGATCATTATATCACCTTTATGAAGAATCAGCTGGAGGAACTGGTCATGGACTTCAATACCTTTCTCCTCTGGTTTGACGGGGAATGGGAATGGGCCTGGACCCATGAGATGGGTATGGACCTGTATGCCTACCTGCGGAAAATGAATAATGATCTGCTGATCAATAACCGGGTGGATAAAGGGAGAATAGGTATGGAAGATAAATCCAGGAGT
>JAYEOJ010000033.1:0-5814 GCA_034722835.1 Bacteroidota bacterium
CTTATATCAGAGACTCATCATTCAAACTATCTTTGAGGACCAATACAAATTGAACGATTAAATATGAGAATATCAAGAAGAAATGCACTCTCGGCCATGGCCATGGGAGCCCTGGGAATATCCCATCCGGTCTCGCTCAGAGGACAGGTTTCAGATCTCACTGCAACATTCCGTTATTGTTTGAATACCAGCACCATCAGCGGGAAGAATCCAGGTCTATTACAGTACATAGAGATTGCCTCTACAGCAGGTTATGACGGCATTGAGGTCTGGGTAAGGGATGTGGAGGAAGCCCTGAAAGCTGGACATACTCTCACCTCCTTGAAGCAATTCATAGATGATCATGGCATTCAAGTGGAAAGTGCCATTGGCTTCGCTCCCTGGATGACTGGAGGAGAAGCCGGGATTATCCAGATGGAGCGAGAAATGCAAATGCTGGCCGCGATCGGTTGTAAAAGGATTGCAGCTCCTCCCGCCGGTGTTCCGGCTGATAAACCATTAGACCTGTTTGCTGTGGGAGAGAAATACAGTGAATTACTGAAACTGGGAAGGCTTACCGGTGTTATGCCTCAGCTGGAATTCTGGGGATCCTCCCCGGCGCTCTGGCACCTGGGTCAGGTTCTGATGATCGCTGCGGTTGCAGATGATCCGGATGTGAAAATCCTGCCCGATGTATATCATATGTTCCGGGGAGGCTCGGGATTCAATGCCCTGAAAATGCTTAATGGAAAGCTGATCGATCTCTTTCATATGAACGATTATCCGGATAACAAGCCCAGGGAAGACCAGGTGGATGCCGACCGGGTTTATCCGGGTGACGGGGCTGCTCCCATGCATCAGATTCTGACCGATTTGAAGAATATGGGTGGAGAAAAGGTTCTGTCGTTGGAGCTTTTCAACAGGAGCTACTGGGAGGAAGATCCACTGTCTGTGGCCAGGATCGGACTGGCAAAAATGAAGGCCCACATGGCCGAAATTGCCTGATTTCAAAAGAATTCCTTATTTTTACCATCCAATTTCGAAATATGAAGATGTACAGGATCATATCAGGAATTCTTCTTTTATGTTTCTCAGCTTTCCTGGGACACAACCTGGTACCACATCATCATTCCGAAGAACTTCATAGTCCCATTGCTACCAGTTGTCCATTGGAACACGGTGATACGCATGATCATGATCACGATGCCGATGAGCATCCCACACACTGCCATGCTTTTAATGATGTGGTTTTTGAAAAATTCAATGCCCCGTCTCTTCGCCCCTGGACTGGCAGTATACAGGCCATGATAGTCCCAGGAGCATCCAAATTGCCGGAAAAAGAACAGCATTGTTCCCCTTACATTTATGCAGTCCTCAAACCACTCTGCGTGACTGCTGTTTACCTGGGATCGAGGGATCTCAGGGCTCCCCCCGTATTCGTATAGTTTCAGGCATCAAATCTGGATGCTGATGATGGTGCCTGCTCCCTGCACCCAATGTCTCATAATATAAGCTTACATCATGAAAAAAATAGTTCTCTTTGCCCTCGTGGTATTGACTGCCCTGGCCTGTAAAAGGCAGGCTGATCAGGGTCCTGATACCGGAGCCCAGGCTCATCAGCACGATGCGCTCAGCTCTAATTATACTCTTTTCAGTGAAAATCTGGAGTTCTATGTGGAACACCCGGCACTTGTGGCCGGAGTGGAAACAGAAATACTGGTCCATCTGACCCGGATCGATTCCTACCAGGCCTGTTCAGAGGGTAATGTGGGCATCCTGATGGACGGCGTATCGGTCACCTCTGGCAAAGCCGACAGGCCGGGGATTTTCAAAGTCCCTTTCACTCCAGGAAAAGGGGGTTCCTTCCATGCTGAGATCTCCTATAAGGAAGGCAAGCTGAGGGAGAGTGTGGAAGCCCATGTGCATGTGTATGCGGACCATGATGCCATGCATGCACCTGTTGATGATTCAAACGGGCACATCCATCCACCTGCCCAGGTTGGGGAAATTACCTTCCTGAAGGAACAGGCCTGGCAAAGTGACTTCCGGGTAGAGCGGGTAAACAGGGGTGCCTTTCACACCATCATCTCCACCAGTGGTGAATTAATGCCCATGCCCGGCGAGAAAAAAAACATAGCATCCACTACCCGGGGAATGGTCCGCTTTATGGACCTACAACTGGTTCAGGGAGCCCATGTGCATCAGGGACAGCTTCTTTTCACCATTTCTTCGGAAAGCCTGGTGGAAGATAACCTCAAGCTGAGATATGAAGAAGCAAAAAACAAATTGGAGAAAAGCCGAAGCCAGTACAAAAGACATATACAACTATACCGAAGTGAAGCCATCTCCAAGCGCCAGTACCAGGAATCCCGCGCCATCTATACAGAGGATAGTCTGAATTTTTATAACCTTGAATCGCATATCTCGGAGGAAGGGATTCGCATTATAGCACCCGCATCGGGCAGTTTACATGAGCTTGCCGTATCAGAAGGAATGTATGTCACAGAAGGCGATATCCTGGCCATACTTTCCCCAGACCGGAACCTTATGTTGCGGGTTGACCTTCCCCAGCAATACTTTCAATACAGTCAGTCCATCACTACTGCCAATTTCAGACCTGCCTATTCTGAAGAAGTGCTTTCCGTGACGGACCTGGGTGGAAGGTTGCTTGCTGTGGGACACTCGGTTAAAGAAAACGACCATTACCTGCCTGTAAATTTCATGCTGAAGAATGATGGAAGCCTTCTGGAAGGTGCCTTTGCAGATGTGTACCTGATTGCCGGGGAAAGGGAAAATGTGCTTTCGATCCCGGTCACTGCCCTGGGCGAAGAGCAGGGTGGTAAGTATGTATTTATCCAGGTAAGCGGGGAAAGCTACAGCAAGCGCCGGGTGCTAACTGGACCCGGTGATGGCCAGAGGGTGGAGATATTAAGCGGTCTAGATGAAGGAGAACGGGTGGTTACCCGGGGAACCATGTTGATCAAGGCCGCCTCTATGGAAACAGGGGAAATTGCACATGGACATTCACATTAAATAGCCCGACTATGCTAAACAGAATTATTAAATATTCCCTGGATAACCGGATGCTGATAATCTTCCTGTCGGTTTTACTGTTGGCGGGCGGACTCTTTACGGCCAGGGACATGGAAATCGATGTGTTTCCCGATCTTACCGCTCCCACCGTTGTGGTGCTGACCGATGCCCATGGCATGGCAGCAGAGGAGGTGGAGACACTGGTCAGTTTCCCTATTGAATCTTCTTTAAACGGAGCCACCGGGGTCCGGCGGGTCCGATCCGCTTCCTCTTATGGCTTTTCTATTGTCTGGGTGGAATTTGAATGGGACATGGACATTTACAAAGCCCGTCAGATTGTGAGTGAGAAACTTCCCACCATTGCAGCCCAGCTTCCCACCCACATACCGGCCCCCATCCTGGCTCCCCAGACTTCCATCATGGGAGAGATCATGCTGGTTTCCCTGAGCTCCGACTTCCTCGACATGTTTGAACTTCGGACCATCACAGACAAACAGGTCCGCCAGAGGCTTCTGTCTGTCACAGGAGTGGCCCAGGTGGTGGTAATCGGTGGATTGAGCAAACAGTACCATATCCTGGCCGATCCCAACAAGATGAAATACCACGACGTGAGCCTGGAAGAGCTGATTCGCTGCGCCGAAAACACCAACAGCAATGCCTCAGGCGGGATTATCAACCAGTACGGCCAGGAATATGCAGTTCGTGTTACGGGTCGTTCCACCAATCCGGCTGACATCGGCTCCTCTGTGATCAAGATACGGAACGAAAGGCCCGTAAAAATCTCAGACGTGGCCGAGGTTAAAATCGCGCACCCAGACCAGGTGGGTGATGCTTACCTGAATGGGAAGGAAGCAGTCATCCTGACCGTTCTAAAGCAGCCTGATGTAAATACCCTTGAGCTGACAAGTGATGTGGAGGAAGCACTGAATGAGCTGGGTGCCACACTGCCGGCTGAGCTGGAAATCAATTCCCGGATATTCCGGCAGGTCGATTTTATCCAGACGGCGGTCAGCAATGTGTTCCGGGTACTGTTAGAGGGGGGGCTTTTTGTAACTCTGATCCTCTTTCTCTTCCTGCTGAACATGCGTACTACCCTGATCTCCCTGCTTGCCATTCCTCTTTCGCTGATTCTCTCGCTAATGGCCCTGCGTGTATTCGGACTCACAATCAATACTATGTCCCTTGGGGGCATGGCCATTGCCATCGGGGCCCTGGTGGACGATGCCATCATTGATGTGGAGAATGTGTTGAAACGGCTCAAACAGAACCACCGGAAGCCCAAAGAGGAACAGGAGAGTCACCTACAGGTAATCTATAAAGCCTCTGTAGAGATCCGCTCATCCATTGTACAGGCCACTTTGATCATCATTGTTTCCTTCATTCCCCTTTTCTTCCTGTCGGGCATGGAGGGCCGTATGCTGAAACCCCTTGGAATCACTTTTATTGTTTCCTTGCTGGCTTCCCTACTGGTGGCACTGACACTGACTCCTGTCCTGTCTTCTTACCTGCTTACCACACGAAAGCAGATGGAGCGGGATGAGCGCGGGGGAAATCCATTGATCCAGCGGCTCAACAGCTGGTACCGGAAAGCACTTGAAGGCCTTTTACGCTGGAGAATACCGGTTCTGACAGGAGCCGGGGGACTGCTGGTCTTATCTATCCTGCTCTTTTCACATTTTGGTAACTCCTTCCTGCCCGAATTCAATGAAGGGACCCTGACCATCACTGCGGTGACTTTTCCGGGTGTTTCCCTGAAAGAGAGTAACAACTTGATTGAGCAGATCGATAAGCAGCTAATGGAGATCCCCGAGGTGCTTTATGTGTCCCGCCGTACCGGACGGGCAGAATTAAACGAGCACAGTCACGGAGGAACCAATTCGGCAGAAATCGATGTGCCTTATCGCCTGGGGAAACGGGATCATGATGACTTTATGGAAGAGGTCCGTGAAAGACTCTCCCATATGCAGGGCATGAACCTGAACATCGGTCAGCCTCTGGGGCACCGCATCGATCATATGCTGAGTGGAACCCGGGCCAGCATAGCCATCAAACTTTTCGGCACCGACCTGGGTACCATGTACCGCAAGGCAAACGAGATAAAAAATGCAATCAGCGACATAAGTGGTCTGGTTGATCTGAATGTGGAACAGCTGGTGGAAGTTCCCCAGATCCAGATCCGGCCCCGTCGGGAAATGCTGGCCCGTTACGGGATTTCCCAGAATCAACTAAGCGAATTTGTGGAGACTGCCATTGCCGGGGAGAAATACGCCGAAGTATATGATGATAACCTCAACTATCCTGTAGTGGTCCGCTATGCAGAACCGTTCCGGAACAGCAAGGAAGCCCTGGAAGCAACATTGATCGATACCTACGATGGCAATCGGGTACCCCTGAGCTATGTGGCCGATGTTATCAGTTCCAGCGGTCCCAATACGGTGAACCGGGAAAATGTGCAACGGAAACTGGTTATCTCGGCCAACACCTCCGGGCGCGACCTTGGAAGTGTAGTGGACGATATCCGCTCCACAGTGGATTCGGAAGTTAATCTTCCTGAAGGCTACCGGGTACAGTACGGGGGACAGTTTGAAAGCGCCCGGCGAGCCTCACTCACCCTGCTGATCACTTCGCTACTGGCCATCCTGGTCATTTTCATGATCCTCTTCCAGGAATTTAAAAGTGGGAAAGTGGCCGGTGTGATTTTGCTGAACCTGCCACTGGCATTGATCGGAGGAGTTTTTGCCATATGGATCAGTTCCGGGGTGGTCAGCATTCCATCCATTATTGGTTTTATTACCCTCTTTG
>JAYEOJ010000034.1:0-5791 GCA_034722835.1 Bacteroidota bacterium
AAACCTCTGCAGGTGGAGCCAGCCGTAGATGCTGAAACCTTTACAAACTATCAGGCCTTTGCCATGCCGGAACCCAAAGCTCCCTGTAAAATGGTAGATGCTGACAATGTGAAAGAGCTTGTCAACCTCCTCCAGAATGAGGCAAAAGTCCTTTAATCCAATAACCTATTAACTTACTAACTCAATAACTTACATTATATGTCAGTATTAGTTTATACAGAAAACTGGGATGGAAAATTCAAGAAGCTTTCTTATGAATTGGTATCCTATGCGAAAAGTGTGGCCGCTCTGGTAGGGGGCGAAGTAAGTGCTCTCTCCATTGGATCCGTGGACCAGGATGAACTGTCAAGCCTTGGTAACTATGGGGCCTCCCTGGTATTGAGTGCGGATAGAGCCCCATCCGGACTCGATAACCAGGTGTATACGGCCATTATTGCTGCGGCCATGGAAAAGAGTGGTGCCAGGGTACTGGTGATGGCACATAACAATACAGGTAAAGCGCTTGCACCGCGTCTGTCTGTCAGCCTGAAAGCCGGGCTGGCTGCTGGTGTAACAGCTGTTCCTGTGTCCGCCGGTCCCCTGGTGGTCAGTAAAAAGGTATTCAGTGGCAAGGCCTTTGGGAATGTGGAGATCCTTACAGAGAAAGCAATCCTGACCCTTTCGCAGAACTCTTTTGAGATCAATGAAACCGGGGGGAGTGCTTCTGTGGAAGCCTTTGATCCGGGTGTGGATGCTGCTGCCGGTACCACTATTAAGGATGTACAGAAGCAGGAGGGGAAGTTGCTCCTGACCGATGCCGATGTAGTTATTTCAGGAGGAAGAGGAATGAAGTCAGGTGATAACTGGGCTCCCATTGAAGAGCTTGCTACCGTGCTGGAGGGTGCTACAGCCTGCTCACGTCCTGTCTCGGATGAGGGATGGAGACCCCACGGGGAACATACCGGGCAGACCGGAAAAATTATTGCCCCCAACCTCTACATGGCCTTTGGGATCTCAGGAGCCATTCAGCACCTGGCCGGCGTAAGTTCCTCCAAATGCATCGTAGCTGTAAATACAGATAAAGATGCACCCATATTTGAAGCTGCCGATTACGGAATCGTAGGGGATGCTCTGAAGGTACTGCCTGAACTGATCAGTGAGATCAAGGCCGCTAAGGCTCAATAGCTCATTTAATCCTCCTCCTATGGACAAACAGCTTATTTTCCTGCTTGTATTGCTGCTTACTCTGCTGGTTTTTGCTTATACAGTGCGCAGGTATGCCGGCTATTTCAAAAATACCCGCAAGGGCTTTCCGGTAAAGCAACTTGGACGCAGGTTTGGTGTGATGATGGAAGTGGCCATCGGACAGACCAAGATTTTCCGCCGTCCGGTGATGGGTCTGTTGCATGCCCTGGTATTCTGGGGATTTCTGGTGATCCTTATCGGGAGCATCGAGATGATCATTGACGGACTTTTCGGGACTGAGCGGGTGCTGTCTGCACTGGGAGTCGTGTACAATATTATCATTGCCTCGGGCGATATTTTTGCACTGATCATCGCCATTGCCATCCTTATCTTCCTGTTCAGGCGTGTTTTCTTGCATGTAAAGCGTTTCTCCGGGATCGAGATGAAGCATATCTCCCATCTGGATGCAAACATCGCACTCACCATGATCCTGCTCCTGATGGTTTCCCTGCAGGGAATGAATACCTTCTATATCCTTTCGGCCATTCAGACGGGACACGAGGTGGTGGGAATCTTTCCAATAAGTACGATGCTGGCAGGATTCATAAAAGCCGGGGGTAGCATTCATTTCTGGCACGAATTCAACTGGTGGGCCCATATCGGGCTGATCTTTGTATTTGCCAACTACCTGCCTTACTCCAAGCACTTCCATGTGTTTATGTCAGTACCCAATGTTTTCCTGAGCAGGCTGGAGCCCCTGGGGAAGCTGGATACCATGGAGAGCATCACCAGGGAGGTGAAGATCATGTTGGATCCGGATCAGGCTTTTGCTTCTCCTCCTGAAGGCGCTGAAGCCGAGGAAGAGGTTCCTGAGCGCTTTGGTATCATGGATGTGGAGGATGTAAACTGGAAGAACTATTTCGATTCCCTGGCCTGTACCGAGTGCGGCCGCTGTACTTCGGTCTGTCCGGCCAATATTACGGGAAAGATGCTTTCTCCCAGGAAGGTTGTGATGGATGTCAGGGCCCGGATGAAAGAGAAGGGACCCGGACTGATCAAGAATGGAAAGGAATATTCGGACGAGCGTTCGCTGCTCCGGGAATATATCTCCGAAGAGGAGCTGTGGGCCTGTACCCTTTGTAATGCCTGTGCCCAGGAGTGTCCCATAAATATTAATCACCCCTCAATCATTGTAGGAATGAGGCGCTACCTGGTGATGGAAGAGTCTGCCGCACCGGGCGAACTGAATGCCATCTTCTCCAACATTGAGAACAATGGCGCCCCCTGGCAGTTTTCCCAGGAGGATCGCACTTTATGGTCCGATGGAAAAGTGGAGGTGCCCCTGATGGCCGATTTGCTGGCCAAGGGAGAACATCCCGAATATCTTTTATGGGTCGGTAGTGCAGGGGCCTTTGATGACCGTTATAAGCAGGTGAGCGTGGCCTTTGCCAAAGTGCTTAACCACCTGGGGATCTCCTACGCGGTCCTTGGCGCTGAAGAATCCTCCAGTGGGGATGTGGCGCGGCGTGCAGGAAACGAAATGCTGTTCCAGATGCAGGCCATGATGAATATCGAACTACTCAATGGCTACGAGGTGAAAAAAATTATCACCTGCGATCCGCATGCTTACAATACCCTGAAGAATGAATATCCCGATCTGGGAGGTGCGTATGAGGTGATTCACCATTCGCAATTATTACGCGATCTGATGAAGGAAGGAAAGCTCTCACTGAACGGAGCTTCACTTGCAGGAAAAAAGATTACCTTCCACGATCCCTGTTACCTGGGACGTGCCAATGGGGAATACAAAGCCCCCAGGGAAGTGCTTGATGCACTTGGCTCTACAGTGGAGATGAAGCGCAACAAGAGCTTTGCACTCTGTTGTGGTGCCGGTGGCGGACAAATGTTTAAAGAGGCCGAAAAAGGGGAGAAGGAAGTCTTTATGGAGCGAACAGAAGATGCCCTGGAGACCGGAGCTGATATTATTGCCACGGCATGTCCGTATTGTATGGTGATGTTGACCGATGGACTGAAATACAAGAACAAAGAGGAGGAGATCAGCAACTACGATATTGCAGAGCTGGTTGCCCGGAACCTTGGATTATAAAACGAGTAAATCAGAATTATAATGGAAGAAAAGAAATTGATTACCGGTGGGGAATTCCTGGTTAAGAAAACCAGTCCGGAAGATGTATTTATCCCCGAGGAACTTGATGAAGAGCAGCGGATGATTGGTGAAACCTGTAAAGATTTCCTGGAAACAGAAGTCTTTCCGGTGGCCGATCGCATCGATGCCCAGGAGGAGGGGTTGATGAGGAGCCTGCTGGAAAAATCAGGCGAACTGGGTCTGCTTGGGATCACTATCCCGGAAGAATACGAAGGATTCGGCCAGAATTTCATCACCACCATGTACTCCAGCGAAGTACTGGGGGCCGGCTACTCCTATGCGGTAGCTTATTCCTGTCACACCGGGATCGGGACGCTTCCCATTCTTTACTATGGAAATGATGAGCAGCGTGCCAAGTATGTTTCCAAACTGGCTACTGGTGAACTGATCGGAGCCTATTGCCTTACAGAACCAGGGGCAGGTTCGGATGCCAACTCCGGAACCACCAAGGCCGTACTTTCTGAAGATGGAACACATTATATTCTGAATGGAGCCAAAATGTGGATTACAAACGGCGGATTTGCCGATGTGATGACAGTTTTTGCCAAAATCGATAATGACAGGGTATTGAGTGCATTTATCCTGGAGCGTGATTATGAAGGGATTACATACAATCCGGAAGAAAAGAAAATGGGTATCAAGGGTTCTTCCACCCGCCAGATTTTCTTCAACGATGTGAAAGTTCCTGTGGAGAACATGCTTGGAAAACGTGGGGAGGGTTTCAGAATCGCACTGAACATCCTGCATATGGGAAGAATCAAGCTGGGTGCCAACGTCATCGGTTCTGCCAAGAAAGCCATTGACCAGAGTGTTCAATATGCCAATGAGAGAAAGCAGTTCAATTGTCTGATTTCCCAGTTTGGAGCCATTAAGTACAAGCTGGCCGAGCAGGTAATCCGGACCTTTGCCACGGAGTGTTCAGTGTACCGCGCCAGTAAAGCTCTGGACGATGCCATCGCACATTATGTGGCCAATGGCGACGACAAGGGAAGAAATACCATGGAGGCCTTCAATCACTTTGCAATTGAAGCTGCAGCCATGAAGGTATTTGGATCAGAGGCCCTGGATTATGTAGTGGATGAAGGTGTCCAGATCCATGGCGGCATGGGTTTCTCAGCTGAGATGTTCATCGATAAGGGCTACCGCGATTCCAGGATAAACAGGATCTTCGAAGGTACCAACGAGATTAACCGTCTCTTGCTGGTGGATAGTGTACTGAAGAAAGGTGCCAAGAAAGTGCTTCCGGTGATGGAACTTGCAGAGAAGGCTTTTGAAGAGGTAAAAGCCATGAATGGAGCTCCTGCTCCTGCAGAAGGATGGTTTGAGGAGAAGGATCAGTATGTGGCCAACCAGAAGAAGGTGGTCCTGATGCTGCTGAAAGCTGCCTCGGAGAAATTTAACCGTACCCTGGTAACAGAGCAGGAGATTCTGAGTAACATCTCTGATTGCATCATCCAGGTATATGCTGCCGAGTCTGTGGTACTGCGTCTGAAGAAGATGGAGGCCATGAAGGGCGAAGAGGCTTGTAAGATCTACCGCGATATGGCCGATGTATTTGTATATGATACAGCTGCCAGGATAGCCAAGTTTGCAAGGGATACCACCTACTCTTTCGCATTTGGCGAGGTACGCGATCTTCTTGAGAAAGGGATTTCTAATTTTACATGGGTGGCAGGTGTAAATGTAAAGGAAGCGCGCAGAAGGATTGCTGACCAGTTGATCGACGAGAACAAATATTGCTTCTAAATACTTATAATATTGTAATGATAGGTGCCGGGAATGTGTCCACACACATTTCCCGGCATTTTCATTCTGCAGGACATCGGATCGCCTGTATCTACTCAAGAACCCGGGAACCTGCAGAGAGGCTGGCTGCCGAACTGGACGCTGTGGCCACATCGGATCCCGGGGAGGTACCCGGGAAGGCTGATTTCTATATCTTCTGTGTGCCCGACCAGGCAGTACCTGACGTAGCTGCAAAGTTCAGGGGGCGGAAGGGGACCTGGCTGCATACCGCCGGGGCACTATCCATGGATGTATTTCAGGGCATCACGGATGATTTCGGGGTACTCTATCCCATACAGAGCCTGAGCAGGGATCGGACTATCCGGATGGGTCACATCCCATTCCTGGTGGAAGCTTCCTCTTTAGCGGTTCTGGAGAGGATCAGGGATCTCGCCTTCAGCATATCAGAAAAAGTGGAGGCATACGATTCCCTGACCCGCTTAAAGATACACTTGGCAGCAGTTTTTGCCAATAACTTTTCCAACCACATGGTGCAGGTGGCACAGCAAATCCTGGAGGAAGCTCATATCGATCCCGGACTGCTTGGGCCGCTGCTGGAGGAGACTTTCCTGAAGCTGAAGGAGCTGGATGCAAAAAGTGCCCAGACGGGTCCGGCTGTGCGGGGTGACAGGGAAAGCATGAATAAACACAGAGAATTGCTGAAGGACCATCCTG
>JAYEOJ010000035.1:0-5790 GCA_034722835.1 Bacteroidota bacterium
ATCGTTATGGAAAAAGTTGGAAGCAAATGCGACCTGTTTCTCTATGAAGGAGAGGGACATGGCTTCTTCAATTACAGGAACTATGAGATCTATACGGATACCAGAGAAAAAACAGAAGTTTTCCTGATTTCTACTGGTTTCATACGGGATACATCTAAATACAGGGTAGGCTATCCAATGCCAAAACCAGCTATTGCGGGGGACGGGTCGAAATGATGCTGCGGTGCTCATAATATTAAATGTGCATGTGGTTCCTTGACAGATTTGAGCTATATTTAGGGGAAACAACCTCAAACTAATTCTTCCATGAAATTTCGCAATTTTTTACTGATCAGTCTGTTTTTAATGGCTGCGCATATTGCATCGGCACAGCTACAAGTCACTTCGCTAACTACGGATTACCTTACCAATCCCATCGGGATCGACAATCCGGCACCTCAATTCAGCTGGGTCATTCAATCGGACCAGAACAATACCATGCAGGAGTCCTATGAGATTCGTGCTGCCCTGAATCCGGCTGATCTGGCAAAAAAGAAGAAGCAGGTTTGGAATTCGGAAACGGTGGCTTCCGCGCAGAGTATTCATATCAGGTATCAGGGTCAGGCCCTCAAGTCCCACCAGCGGATATACTGGCAGGTTCGGATTATTGACAACCATGGAAAGAAGAGTAAATGGAGCGACGCTGCTTTCTTTGAGATGGGTAAGCTTGAGAGTTCAGATTGGGAAGCAGTCTGGATCACCCCGACCTGGGAGGAGGATCCGAAAAAATCAGAGCCTTCACCATACCTGAGGAAAGAGTTTACCCTGGGGAAGACCATAAAACAGGCCAGGTTATATATCAGTTGCCAGGGGTTGTATCAGGTTGAGATTAACGGGCTTAGAGTAGGGGATCAGGAGTTTACTCCCGGATGGACCAGCTATGATACCAGGCTGCAATATCAGACCTACGATATTACTTCCCTATTGGCTCAGAATCAAAATGCCATTGGTATTGTCCTGGGCGATGGTTGGTTCAGGGGAAATCTGGGCTGGATTGATGGAAGAAATAATTGGGGAGAAAAGCTGGCAGCGATTGGAGAGATAATTGTTGAATATGCCGATGGGACCAGTGCCACCATCCTCACCGATGAAAGCTGGAAAGCCAGCACCGGCCCGATCCTGGAATCAGACATTTACAATGGAGAGATCTATGATGCAGGTAAAGAACTGACAGGCTGGAGCAAGGTGGGTTATGACGATAGTAGCTGGAAGGGTACTATTCCCATTGAGATATCAAAGGAGAAATTGATTGCTCCGGAAGGTCCTCCCGTGAAGATTGTAAATAAACTGGAACCGGTTTCCATTGAGAAAAAGGAGGAAGGCTGGCAGGTTGATATGGGACAGAATATGGTGGGATGGATCAGGATCAAGGCCTCCGGTAAAAGTGGTGATGTGATTACCCTCCGGCACGCCGAAGTGCTGGATAAGGAGGGGAACATGTACTATGATAATCTACGTGCTGCCAAATGTACCAACACCTTTATGCTTAAAGGAGGAACAGAGGAAACCTTAGAGCCCCACTTTACCTTTCAGGGATTCCGGTATATAATGGTATCCGGGTATCCGGGTGAGCTGACTGCCGATAAAATCCGGGGCATGGTGATTCACTCAGATATGGAACCTTCAGGCACCTTTGAGTGTTCAGAGCCCCTGTTAAACCAGCTGCAACATAATATTGTCTGGGGATTGAAGGGGAATTTCCTGGATGTGCCCACCGATTGTCCCCAGCGGGACGAACGCCTGGGTTGGACCGGCGATGCACAGGTCTTTGCACCCACTGCCTGTTTCAATATGAATGCAGCAACATTCTACCGAAAGTGGTTGAAGGACCTGGCTGCTGATCAGAAAGAGGATGGATCCATTCCACACGTGGTACCGGATATTCTGGGAGGGACGGGAGCTACCGGATGGGCCGATGCAGGGGTTGTTATTCCCTGGGTCGTATATCTGGATTACGGGGATGCCACGGTTCTCGAAAACCAGTATGAGAGTATGAAAGCATGGATTGGCTTTATGAAAGAACGTGCCGGGGAGGATCTCATCTGGACGGGTGATTCTCATTTTGGTGATTGGCTTGCTTTCGCTTCAACCAGTTCGGCTTACATGGGGGCCTATACCCTTAGGGACCTGATTGCCACCGCCTACTATTCCTACTCCTCATCCATTGTGGCTAAAACCGCTGCTATTCTGGGCCATGAAAAAGAGGCCCAGTATTACACTCAGCTTTCTGAACAAATAAAGAAGGCATTTAATGATGAGTTTGTGACGCCAAACGGCCGGCTGGTTGCAAATACACAGACTGCATACACCCTGGCCCTGGCATTTGATATGCTGGATAGTGAAACAGCCATAAAGAGTGCAGCTTTCCTGGCCGGGGATGTGGAAGATTTCGGACATATCACGACCGGCTTTCTGGGTACCCCACTGATATCACTCACACTTACAGATATAGGAAGGAACGACCTGGCCTACCTCTTGCTGAACAGAACGGAATATCCCTCCTGGCTTTACCCGGTAACCATGGGTGCCACCACCATATGGGAACGCTGGGACGGACAGAAGCCCGATTCTACATTTCAGGATAAAGGGATGAACTCCTTTAACCACTATGCCTACGGAGCTATTGGGAAATGGATGTACCAGGTGGTTGCAGGAATTGGTATTGATGAAAAGAATCCTGCGTACAAGCATATCATCATCCAGCCACGACCGGGTGGGGGACTCACATCAGCCAGGGCCACTCATCAATCCATGTATGGCGAAATAGCTTCGGGATGGAAGCTTGATGGAGAACAATTGACTATGGAAGTTGTAATACCGGCCAACACCAGTGCCACCATCCATATTCCCGGTGAATCTTCGGGTATTACAATTAATGGCACCAGCCTGGTAGACTCTGGAATGGAAATCAAAGAAGTGGATGGCAAGGTGCTTGGCAAGACCGGATCAGGGACGTATACGATTGTTACAACTTTATAAGATTCAATCCGGTGAGACATCTTGTGTACTTGCTTCTGGTTTCGTTGTTGTGCAGCTGTGCTTCAGAAAATAGCGGGCCACCTGAGATCCCCAATGTACTGTTCATTGCTGTGGACGATTTGCGACCCGAACTGGGCTGTTATGGTAAAGGGCTGATCAGTTCTCCAAATATCGATCGTCTGGCAGCTGAGGGGACCAGATTCGATCGTTCTTACTGCAATATACCTGTCTGTGGGGCATCCAGGGCCAGCCTGATGACCGGGCTGCGTCCTGCACGAAACCGCTTTCTTACCTATTTAAGCAGGGCAGATGAAGAAGCTCCCGGGATTATTACACTTCCGGGACATTTCAGAAACAATGGATATTATACCATCAGCAATGGAAAGATCTTTCATCACGACAATGATGACAGCGCAAGCTGGAACGAGATCTGGCATCCGGTCTCTAACAGTCCGTCCTGGAGAGATTACGCCCTTATTGAGAATATTGAACGAGATACCTCAAATAAGTACCGGGGTCCACCTTTCGAGCGTGCTATGGTCCATGACACCACGTACAAGGATGGAAAGATTGCCAGTAAGACCATTCGGGATCTGCAAAAGCTGAAGAAACTGGAGAAACCCTTCTTTCTGGCTACCGGCTTTTACAAACCTCACCTGCCATTTAATGCCCCGGAAAAATACTGGTCCCTCTATGACGGAAAAGTGACTCTCCCGGATAACAATCATCCGCCTGAAAATGCCCCTTCTGAATCCCTGCATAATTTCGGAGAGTTAAGGGCCTATGCAGGAGTCCCACCCGAAGGACCGGTATCGGATGAATTTGCTCTGGAACTGATTCATGGCTACTATGCCTGTGTCAGCTATACAGATGCAATGATCGGAAAAATCCTGGATGAATTGGAACGACTGGAGCTGGACAGGACCACCCTTGTGATCCTATGGGGTGATCATGGCTGGAACCTGAGGGAACACGGATTATGGTGCAAACATTGTAACTACGAGACTTCTCTGCATACCCCCCTGATAATAAGAGTGCCGGGTACCCGGCAGGTCCAGTCCTCCCCGGAGATCGTGGAATATGTGGATATCTATCCTAGCCTGTGTGAGCTTGCCGGACTGGAGCTTCCGGAACATCTGCAGGGGAACAGCTTCAGAGAATTACTTTTTGATCCGGATGCCGTCAGCGATGGCATAGCCATTTGCCAGTGGTTTGCAGGGGTTACCACCATCAGGGAAAACTGGTTCTATACCGAATGGATCAACGACAGGGACAGTTCCTATGCGCGCATGCTATATGATCACCAGGCGGATCCCCATGAGAATGTGAATATTTCAGAAGATCCAGGGCATAGGGAAACCATCGAATCTCTAAGTGCAGAGATGCGTCGCAGCAGGGCTCCAAACTATTTCAAATAACATTCCTCAGCCTTTTTAAGCAGTTTTTTACGGTTGGAAGGCGATATGCCTGGCACTTGACACATATATGTGCTCAGGCCTGCATAATTCGTCTAACAAAAAAAATTGCATAATGAAAATGAAAAGAATGTATTTAGTTTTCCTGCCCCTGGCAGGAGTGATCCTATTTTTCTTCTTTGGATGTAATAAGGATGAAGAAAGTAAGAGTTCCGACAAAGAGACTACCAATTCCCTTGTATATGAGGATGCGTCCCTGCTGGAGGACGTAAGTCCTTATTTCTATGACAATCATATTTACCGAATCGAATTGCTGGGAGCAAACCAGGAACGGGATCAATTGGTCCGGGAGGCTCTGGCCAATGGAGTGGAAGAGGCCTTTCTGATGATTGATGAAGCGCAGAAATTCTTCTTCAACCACACAGATGTGATCATGTATTCCATTCCTACCCTGGATCCCGAGCAAACCCTTATTCTGTATGAGACCATGGGCCTGTATCAGGTCAGCATGGCCCACTACCGGCCTGCTGAGCAGGGACGTATGTCCTTTACATTAAAAACCATGGACGATCGCGATTACTTTTCCCTGAAACTGGATGATCAGATGCGTATGGGAGAGCTTAAGGTTAATGAAAATGAGGAGGTAAAAAGTTTCAACAGAGCTGTTTATTCCTTAACTTTAAGGGAAGAAAGCCAGGATGTGACCGTTAAAGGAGCAGCTGCCGAATGTTGCAGAAAGGAAAGTGGCTGGTCCGATTGCATGGATTGTACCACGAGTGACTGTGCAGATAGCTGGTTATGTAAGATAGTCGGAATAGTCGCGCCGTTTGAACTGGTTGCAGGCTTTGCTGCTTCCTGTATTGGAGCTGGAGCGGATGCTAGATGTTAAACCAAAAATCCAAACTATGAGTATTTACGGAAAAATTAAATTCTGGAGTTTCCTTGTAATTGGGATCATTTGCATTGTTGCCGGGGGTTACCTGTATCCTTTTGGTCCTGATAAAAGGCCAATGGCTGAATTCTTACTGCTGATAGGAATAGGGCAGCTGGTTATTTTTGCTGTACTTTTTTTTCTCAGGCAGCGCAAAAGAAACAAGGAAACAACAAATGCCTAAGCACTAAAATCAACAGCAGCCCGGAGCATGGCCAGGTAGTTTTCTACCGGGACAAAGTCCGGGATGCTGTTTCCTGAACCCAGGGCAAAGCCTCCTTTTGAGGAGGTCTTTTCCAACAACCGGAGGGATCTTTGATAGATCTCTTCCGGTTTCTGACGCACCAGGAAGTCCACATCAATGCCCCCAATAATAGCAATACGATCGGACCACCAGTCCCAGGCATCCTCCACCGGATAGATACC
>JAYEOJ010000036.1:0-5777 GCA_034722835.1 Bacteroidota bacterium
TTTCTATTACGTAAGCGGGGTATTTGAAGCCTTGCCGGAGAACTCCCACTTTTTTGCCGATTTCATTGCTTCTATGGAGACACTGGATTGGGAAAGTAATTTAACCTGGTTTTACAATTCGGTATACAGTTACGTGCTTTTGAAACCGGGAGCCAGTCCAAAAAAAGTTGAACTGAAGATGGCTGAAGTGTTGGCTGAACACATCCGGGGAGAACTTGAGGCCATCCTTGGGGTGGGGCCCGAAGAGTGGGCAAAAGGGGGGAATCAATATGGCGTATATCTGCAAGCTCTTCTGGATATTCATCTTCAGCCTGATATTGAGGTGGGAATGGACAGCTGCTTTCGGCCGGTTCATGACAGGCTCTACATACGCATATTCGGACTGGTAGCTTTTTTCATCCTGGTGGTTGCCGCCATCAATTTCATGAACCTTTCAACAGCCAGGTCAGCAACAAGAGCCAGGGAGATCGGGATCAGAAAAGCAGCTGGTTCGCACAGTTCTTTGCTGGTTCGTCAGTTTTTGACCGAATCGGTTGTTTTAAGCTTGATAGCACTTGCTTTTGCACTGATTCTTGTGGAACTTTTATTGCCCTGGTTTAACCATACCATGGATCTTAACCTGAGAATGGAACAGGTACAGTACAGGTATCTCTTACCTGTCGTGTTGATTCTGGCACTTCTTGTGGGACTTCTCAGCGGGATATATCCTGCTATTTTTCTCTCCAGGTTTCATCCGGTCGACGGAATCAAAGGTGGTTTCAAGGGCAACAGGCGGGCCGGACTTTTTAGAAACGGTCTGGTCGTTGCTCAGTTCACCATATCCGTGGCCATTATTGTGGGAACCCTGATTGTATCTAACCAGCTGCGTTTTCTGTTCAATAAGGACCTTGGATATGATAAGGAACAGGTGGTGGTCCTGAAAAGAACCTATCCCCTGGATAATAAACACCAGGTCTTTTGCCGCGAGATAGAAAAGATACCAGGAGTGATTTCAGCAAGCAATTCCACTACTTTTTTAGGCTATAATAACACTACAGAATCTTACCGGATCAAAGGAAGAGAGGCCGCCAGCAATTTCCTGTTCGAAACAAATTACGTGGATGAAAGTTTTTTAAAGACATACAACTTCAACCTGGTTGATCAGGAGAGCAGGTTTTTCGATCCAGCCAACTACGACAACGCTTCGGCCATCCTGATTAACAAGGCCGCTGTGAAGGAGTTTGGAATAAGCGATCCCTTTAATACCATAGTCCTTGAACCCTCCTCAGAAGGAGATACCAATCAACTGAGGATTATCGGCTTGATCGAGGATTTTCATCACGCTTCCCTGCGCGATCCCATCGGCCCCTATATGCTCAGGTACAAGGAGAGGGATATGGAATGGCCGGGTTATATTAGCGTACGGCTGGGTGTGGCCGGGAAAGGAATCCCCATTACAATAAGCAAAATTAAAAGCATATGGATGAAAATGACCGGGGACGCACCCTTCCAGTTCTTTTTCCTGGAAGATGAGCTTGACAGTTATTACGTTGAGGAACAGCGTACAGGACGGCTTTCCCTGTTGTTTGCCATTCTCTCCACCTTTATTGCCTGCCTGGGACTGTTTGGGATTACCCTGCATCATACCCATGGCAGAACACGTGAGATAGGGATCAGGAAGGCCATGGGAGCTTCCATCAGAGATGTGATCGTGGTGGTTTCCCGGGGTGTTGTGATGCTAATGGGAATCTCCGTGTTACTGGCCTGGATCGCAGCCTATATCTTTATGCAGAACTGGTTGCATGATTTTCCTTTCAACATTGGATTCAAACCCTGGATCTACCTGATGTCGGCTATCTCTGCAATGCTTATTGCTTTTCTTTCAGTGACCCTGCTGGCCTATCGTGCAGCCAGACGGAATCCTGCAAAAACCTTGCATTACGAGTGAGCCTGTTTCCTGATACGGCATCGTAAATCCCTTGATCGTCGGTGGCAGCCAGCAGGTGTTCAAATACGGAAGCAGCACGTTCATATACCCATTGAACCATTGGTTTGTCTCCCAGCATGGCCAGGGGTTTACCCGGGAAGCGGGTTGAAGCATATCTTGCGGGAATAATGCCCAGGAATTCAGCCACCTTTTTATTTCAAAAATAGGAAACTATGGGGATAAATCTTTTTGAATCCGGCGAAAATTGTAATTTTGTCAGACTTTCAGGTTATTTTGTCAGAAAGCAACATGGACATTCAACAGATAAAACAACGGTTTTCCATTATCGGGACATTCCCCGGGCTTGACCGGGCCATTGATATTGCTCGGCAGGTGGCCCCAACCGATCTGAGTGTACTGATCTCTGGAGAAAGTGGAACCGGAAAGGAAGTGTTCCCCCAGATTATTCACTCCCTTGGAGGCAGGAAACATGGTCCCTACATTGCAGTGAATTGCGGCGCCATTCCTGACGGGACCATTGATTCTGAATTATTTGGTCATGAAAAAGGTGCTTTTACCGGGGCACACGATACAAGGAAAGGGTACTTTGAGGTAAGTAACGGGGGGACCATCTTTCTGGATGAGGTGGCCGAACTGCCGCTTTCCACACAGGTCCGTCTTCTCAGAGTGCTGGAAACGGGAGAATATATCCGGGTTGGCTCCTCGAAAGTACTGAAGACCGATGTACGGGTTGTGGCAGCCACCAACATTGAAGTAACACAGGCAATTAGAAAAGGCAAATTCAGGGAGGATCTGTTCTATCGTTTAAATACAGTACCGATCCAGATGCCTTCCCTGAAAGAGCGGGGAAATGACATCCTTCTGCTTTTCAGGAAATTTGCTGCTGATTTTTCGGAACGCTACCGCATGCCGGCCATCCGCCTGGATGAGGAAGCCCGTCAGATTCTATTGAATTACGAATGGCCCGGCAATATTCGTCAGTTAAAGAATATCACTGAACAACTCTCCATCATAGAACAGGATAGAGAAATTTCGGCTGCAGCTTTAATGCATTACCTGCCCGATTATCATAAAACACGCCTGCCGGCGTTGATAAATAAGGAGTCGGTAACAGAGGAAGCGTTCAATTCGGAACGGGAAATTCTGTACAAGGTGCTCTTCGATATGAAGAGCGATATGAACGACTTGAAAAAACTGGTGGCCCAGATCATGGAGAAGGGATCGCTTAGTACCGACATCGAACATGAAAATGAGGGAATTATTAAAAAGCTATATGCTACCGTAGATGATCTGCCTGCCGATGCTGAGAACCTGATCCCGCACCAGACCGCAGTGCGCAAGGAGCGGGAAGAGGAACACATTCTGGATACAGAGGAGATCGTGGAGGAATCCCTATCGCTGGAGGACAAGGAAATCGAATTGATTATCAAGGCCCTGGATAAACATAACGGGAAGCGCAAGTATGCAGCTCAGGACCTGGGGATCTCAGAAAGAACCCTTTACAGGAAAATCAAAGAGTACGAAATTGAATAGGAAATGAGAAGGCTCGCTCTATATATCAGACTCACTGCTGTTTCTTTCGCCCTCCTGGCAGGGCTTACAGCCTGTAAAGTATCCTATTCATTTAGTGGGGTAAATCTTTCTCCTGATGTGCTGACCTATTCAGTTGATTATTTTCCGAACCGGGCACCTCTTGTCCAGGCACAACTCAGCCAGGTTTTTACAGATGCCCTGATGGACAAAATACAGGGAAGTACCAGCCTGGACCTGGCAACCACCGGTGGTGATGTTCAATTTACAGGTGAAATAACCGGGTATGCAACACGACCTGCGGCCATCACCAGTGAAGAAACAGCAGCACTTAACAGGCTCACCATTACAGTACGTGTAAAATATACCAATGTATTCGAGCCGGATCTTGATTATGATACCAGTTTCAGCCGTTATGAGGAATATGATGCCTCACAGAATCTGGCTGATGTGGAGGAGGGCCTGATCGAGCTGATCGTTGAGAACATTGTGGAAGATATATTTAATAGAGCATTTGTTTCCTGGTAAATACCTTATATGAACGCTTCAGATATAATACGCCTGCTTAATACCACTCACTATGCACCTGCCGACCTGGAGGAGGTGAATAAGCTATGCAGGAATTTTCCGGAGTTCAGTACTGCACACCTGCTAAAGGTTCGCATTATGGAGGCACTGAGGCACAAAAAGCGGAAGGAATTAAAAGTAGCCGCCATCTACTCCATGAATCGCAAAAAACTGTTACAACTGGTAACAGAAGCGAAGCAACCGCTGGAACCGGAACCGGCCCCATCAGATGAATCCGCCGAGATCATTCAGTTTTCGGAAGAGCCTAATCAGGATGCAGATATCATTATCGAGCAGCATGCTCCCTATGCAGGTGCGGATTCCGACCCCGACCTGCTGGAACTGGAAGAGGAACAGGAGGACGAGCTTTTGATCCTGGATGAAGATAGCACTGATATTCCCGTTGAGATATCCGTGGAGGATTCCACTGAGGAACCTTCCGGGGAACCTGCTGAGGAGGTTTCTGAGGAACCTTCCGGGGAGACCTCTGAGGACTCTTCTTCAGATGAACTGCTTTCAACCCTGGAGAAGGATGAGACCGAGATGGAAGAACCTGAAACGGAGATTGATGAAATACCGGCCATCGACCGGGTGGACAAAGATAAGGATAACAACAGCAATCATCTGATCAGCAACTTTATAAAGGGCGATCCGGGACCTATCCGGGCTGATAAGGAAACAAGTCTGAAAGGAGATGTCTCGCTGGCCTCCATCAGGGAACACGATGGTTTTATTACCGATACACTGGCTCAGATATATGTGAAGCAGGGCCTCTATGCTAAGGCCATCTATGCCTACGAGAAATTAAGTTTGAAATATCCGGAAAAAAGTGCTTACTTTGCAGCTCAAATTGAGAAAATTAGGAATATAAACCATTCATAAAGAGGCACTAATATGTTTGTTGTATTTACGGTACTGATTGTTGTTACTTGCATCTTTACCATTTTAATCGTACTTGTTCAGAATTCAAAAGGTGGCGGCCTTGCATCGAATTTTTCATCATCCAACCAATACATGGGTGTTCGCAAGACAGCTGATTTTCTGGAGAAAGCTACCTGGATTCTGGGATCTGCACTGATTCTTTTAAGCCTTCTGGCTGGGATTACGGTTCCCAAAGCCGGAGATGCTGACAATTCACGCCTTCAGGGTCAATTTGACGAAACCATCATGAACCAGCCTGCACAAACCATTGATCTTCCTGAATCATTTGGTACAGAGCCTGCAGAAGGTGACACAGAGTAAACAATAAGAAATTATTTCAGGATGAATAGTGTCAGTATGTCATATTACTGACACTTTTTTTTTGTTTATATCCTTTGGCACAAATTATGATAAAGAGAAAGCGATTTTGATAATGTCGAACTTATAAAATACAAAACAAAAATGGCAGAACTTAAAGGTAAGATCCTTGCAGGTAAGATTCTGGTGAAGCCTTCAGAGGCAGAGGAAAAAACCGCCAGCGGTATCATCATTCCCGAAACAGCGAAGGAAAAGCCGCAGCATGGAACAGTGGTAATGGTTGGAGCAGACAAAAAGGACGAGCCCATGGAAATTAAAGTGGGCGATAAGGTTCTTTATGGCAAATTTGCCGGTCAGGAACTAAACATTGATGAAGAAGACTATCTTCTTATTTCACAGAGTGATGTTTTATTCATTTCAAAGTAAGTAACCAATAAAAAAAAATAGAAATGGCAAAAGAGATCAAATTTGACATGGAAGCTCGTGATCAGCTCAAAAGCGGTATCGATCAGCT
>JAYEOJ010000037.1:0-5772 GCA_034722835.1 Bacteroidota bacterium
AGGGAGTAAAATCTTACCGCTCCGACCTGGAGAGTGTCATACTGGAGACCATTGCCAGGCGTCCGTGCACGCTGAGTGATCTGGTGCAGATCCTGGGGATACATGTTAATGAGATCAATAAATACCAGGGGGTACTGGAGGAGGCTGGAAAGATTGAGACCAGCGTCCAGGAACGGGGTACTTTTTATCAGCTCAGCTGACCGATATTCCCTCTCTTCGTCACATACACCATTAAAAACCATGATGATGAAGAGAATTTTTACCCAGGTATTTTTAGTTGCCATGCTGGCCCTGTCAGTTTCAGCTGTGGCACAGGACAGTCTGTTTATTTCGGAGCTTAGCGATCCTGCAGATGATTACTCCGGAAGATTCATTGAACTTTATAACGCGGGGAGTGAATCCGTAGACTTTAGCACCTTTACCTGTTACCTTTCGCGCCAGAGCAATGGGGGAACTACGTGGGGGGACCTGCAACTTACCGGAGTGGTAGCAGCCGGTGGGACTTTTGTTATTGGTGGTTCGGGATTTGAAGCGCTGTACGGCTTTGCCCCCGACCAGGAGACGGGTATTCTGATCGGGAACGGGGATGATGCCTACTTTCTGTTCCGTGACGGGGATCATACATCAGGTGTACTCCATGATATTTTCGGGGTCATTGATATGGACGGAACCGGTGAACCATGGGAATACCTGGATTCCAGGGCTTCCAGGCTTGAAAATGTGCTGATTCCCAATACCACATGGACCGCTTTTGAATGGGAGATCGTTTCGGCAAATGTGGCTGATTGCGATCCGGGAACTCATCTGGGCTCCACACCCGTGATCCCGACAGGTGATTTTGCCCTGGTACTTCAGAATGATACAGCGAATTGGGGAGAGCTGGTGGAAGTACCTGTTCTGGTAAGCCAGTTGAATGCCGGCGACCAGGTGATCTCTTACCAGTTTGATTTAGATTTCGATTCCCTGGTCCTGGAATATGCCGGAATGTCCCTGGCCGGAACCATAGCTGAAGGGGGGACAGTGCTAGTGAATGACCAGGTGGCAGGTGAGTTATCAGTGGGGTATATGCATAGCACAGCCATCACAGGAGCAGGGGAGATCCTGGTATTGCAGTTCAACGCCCTGAGCCTGGATACCACTTCCCTGATCATATCCAATGCCTATCTGAATAATACTCCACTTACGGACCTTACATCTTGTACGGTGATTATCACAGAGACAGCTCCACCAACGGCTGTGATTACATACAGTGATACAACACTTCGATTTGCTGATACACTTGAGATTACCGCGAGCTTCAGTGAGGCTATGGATCCTGCTTTTCCCGTTCTGCTCAGCCTGGAGGGCGCGGTTAGCATGACCGATGCAGAGATGACCCGTCTGGGAGAAACAACTTACAGCTATTTTTTCCCGGTTCCAAGGACAGGGGGAGAGGTTAGTGTTTCACTGGGCAATGGGAGGGATCTGTGGGGGAATCCGGTGGTTTCCCTTCCAACGGAAGGTGGAACATTTACGATTATTCCCTTCCACCCAGGGGATGTGGATGATGACGGGGTGATCCTGGCCTATGATGCTGCCCTGACTCTCCAGTATTCAGTTGGAATGGATCCCCTGCCGCTGGTGGACCCATTGCCCTGGGAGAGGTGGCGCGACAGCACGGCAAATGTGGATGGAACAGGAGGAATTACTGCACATGATGCCGGGATGATCCTGCAATATTCAGCCGGAATCATTTCCGACTTCTCAGGAGCATCCCTGAAATCTGCATCCGGGACAAATGTTACCTTGGAACTGGTGGATCAGCATCTTGTATTCTACTCCCATGGCGAGCTTATAGGCTTTAATCTGAATACAATCAATAACGAGGGCATACTGGGGATACCGGTGATTCTAAAGGAGGAATTCATGTCGGCCGTGAATATGACGGGCAATACCTACCGGGTCGGTCTCTGTACAGCACACCCTGCCCCGGATGGGGAGGCTGTTATGAAGATCCCATTTTATGGCAGTGGTCAGGTAAGGTTACACATGGTGGTGAATACCATGGAACGGGTCCTGCAATTGGATCTAGTAACCGGCCTGATTGAAATGGAAAGCCAATCGATTGATATTTATCCCAATCCTGTTGCCGACCGACTGAAAGTCCGTGGACTGAGCGCTTCCTCATTCGTCCGTATCAGCAATATTCACGGTAACTTGCTTTTGAGCACGCGGATGGAAACAGAAAGCGGGGAGATTGATTTGTCTGCACTTGCAGCGGGACTGTACCTGATCACCATCCAAACGGAAGGAGAGACCATAAGCAGGAGCTTTATAAAGAAGTAAGAAACACAGCCACCAATTATATCAAAAGGGGCCCGACCATCAGGAAGGGTCCCTTTCTTAGAGGGTATATTATAGGAAGTCTAGTAGACAGAACTGCCACGGCCTCTTCCTGCACCATATCCTGCTCCTCTTCCATATCCTGCTCCTCTTCCATATCCTGCTCCTCTTCCATATCCTGCTCCTCTTCCATATCCTGCTCCTCTTCTATATCCAGCACCTCTTCCGTAAGTTGCTGCCTGCCCATATCCGGCACCAAGCCCAATACCCTGTCCGCGTCCATATCCCTGACCATAAGCTGCCCGGGCATAGGAATTTCTGTTCGCATTACAGCTCTGATTGTACCAGGTAAGTTGCTCCGGTGTTAGCAGGGCTGAAACATTCTGATAATGACTCTGCATTTCGCTGTTCATCTGAGTTTTCAGATTAACCGCACTCTGTGCATTGCTTTCAGAACGATACTGCACACGCAGTTCATCCATTTTTTTCTGGTGATTAGCACCAAGCTTGTCAATCTTTTGTTGCTGTTCACTCGTCAGTCCCGGGATGCTTTGGCAGATGTCGCCTAGGTAAGCCTGCTGTGAAAAGGCCCCTGAAAATATCATGAAGGCAACTGCAGTAAAAATTACTTTTGCGCGTTTCATGTCTTGACAATTTTGCATTAAAACTAATAAAAAACTCTTGCATTATGAACATATGTACAATATTTTTATCATTTAGAAGATGAAAACACCGATTCTTATAAACAAATAGGAAAAGCAGGAATCCTTAGAGGTTATGAACTATCAGATCCGGAGTTGTAAAAGATGTCCCCCTGGGACATTATGCAGGCCGTGCAGTAGTGGAGAGATATCATACTGATTCAATGATGGCAGAAAGCACCAACAACAAGATCATTTTTGGAAAACTGCTTCATATGAATGGACAGAAGATATATCCCCAGAGCCATCCTGCATCTCTGTTGTATAACCCTTCCTATGAGGCTGATACCGTTGAGAAGTATAAAAAACTAAATGTTTTCCTCAAGGATGGAGCAAAATATCCTGAATTGTTCGCCATATGAGCTTATGTGCTTTATATTTGTATAAATCTATACAGGATGCCCAGACCACAGTTTAACAGAATCGTACACGAACCACCGCTTTATTCTCATTTCAAACCAACAGGAGTAAAGGGCCAGGATTCGAAGCAGATTGTTTTGACCCTTGATGAATTTGAAGCCTTCAGGCTGGCAGATCAACTGGGCTATTCACATGCCCAGGCGGCTGACGAAATGGATATATCCCGCCCGACATTTTCCCGATTGATTGCAAAGGCCAGGAAGAAGATTGCTGACTTCATTATTCTGGGAGGAGTACTTACCATAGGTGGAGGTTCTGTACACTTCAGGGTAAATATTTTGCAGTGCCGTGATTGCGGGCATTTGTTTAAGATACAGTTTACGGAAGATATTTCAGAATGTCCGGAATGTCAGTCCGAGAAAATGCTAAACCTGGCCGGAAGTTACGGGCATGGCTCTTGTTGCGTCAAATAAAATTATCAAGGAACAATAATATATGAAGCTTGAACATGTTGCCCTGAGTATTAAGGACCGCGATGAGATTGAACGATTCTACCAGGATATTCTCGGGATGACGATGATCAGGAGCTTTCAGATGGATAAATCCCTTGCCTTTGATATCTTCAGGTTAACAGAGAGTCCGGAAGTCTTCTTATTGCAGAAGGATGAGCTGCAGCTCGAGATATTCTTAAGTCCGCAAAAGCATCCTCATGGCTTTGATCACATTTGCATCTCCACTGCACAAAGGGACGCCTTGGTGGAAAAAGCAAAGCAGAACTCTTACAGGGTTTTTCGGCTGAAAAGAGAACATTCTGATCTTGTATTTATTTCGGATATGAGCGGTAACACATTTGAAGTTAAGCAGTATATTTAGCAATATTCGTAATCAGCTTAACTAATCCAAAGTATTCGAATGAAAAAAGTTTTTTTTACTCTGTTCGTACTTTTTCCTTTACTCTTTTCCCAAGCCCAGGAAAAGATGGAGTACTATCTGCCGGATGATGTAACATACAACAAGGATATTCCGACTCCTGAACAGTATTTTAAACAGCAGTTGGGGGAGTGGCATTTAACCCACGGCCAGGTACTGGAATATATGAATGCAATTGCCCATATATCAGACCGGGCCATCATCTATGAATATGCCAGGTCCTATGAAAACAAGCCCCTGGTCCATTTGGTCTTTACTTCTGCGGACAATCACAGGAGCCTGGATGAATTGAAAAGTCTGCACCTGAAATACGCTGATCCTGAGTCTTATATCCCCGTTGATGAGGTTCCACTGGTTGTAAGTTTAACCTATGGAGTACATGGGAATGAATCCAGCGCAACAAACTCCTCCGTCCTAATGGCTTACTACCTTGCAGCTGCTGAAGATGATAAGATTGATAATTTGCTGGGCAGTACCATCATACTGGTGGATCCCTGTCTTAATCCGGATGGTTTTACCCGGCACAGCACCTGGGCAAACATGCATCAGAGCGCTGCATTTTCAGGGGATAACAATTCAAGGCAGTTTCGGGAAGGGTGGCCCAGTGGAAGATCAAATCATTACTGGTTTGATTTAAACCGGGATTACCTGCTACTGGTAAATCCGGAAACCAGGGGTCGTGTGGCTAAGTTTCATGAGTGGAAGCCAAATGTTGTAACGGATCATCATGAATCATCGGCAAATTTTTCCTTCTTTTTTCAACCGGGTGTGCCGGAAAGAATCAATCCATTAACCCCATCCCGGAATTATGAACTAACGCATGAAATTGCCCTGTACCACGCCAGGTTTCTTGACCATATCGGCTCACAGTATTTTTCTGAAGAGGTGTTCGATGACTATTATTTTGGCAAGGGTTCCACCTATCCTGATATCAATGCCGGAATTGGAATTTTGTTTGAAGCTGCTTCAATCAGGGGGAGGGTGCGTGAAACTACCAATGGAACTAAAAAACTGAGCCTGGGAATCAAAAACCACTTTACCGTGTCACTTTCAACCCTGGAAGCTTCATTGAACCTTCGCACAGAATTATTGAACTACCAGAGAGAATTCTATAAAGAAGCATTGGAACTGGGTGAAAAGAATGAAGTAGAGGCCTATGTTTTTGGGGGGAATTCGGACAGAATGAAGACACGAAAATTTGTAGACTTCCTGAATGCACATCAAATTGATGTTTATAAAAATGAAAAGGAAGCAAACTGTTTTGTGGTACCCGTTAAGCAAAAGCAATTTCGCTTACTTATATCCTTTTTTGAAGAGGTGACATCATTCAGAGACACCGCCTTTTATGATGTATCTACCTGGACGATGGTCCATGCGTTCGATGTCCCCTTTGCCCGCTTAAAATCACTGAAGGATGTTCAGATCTCCGATCAGCCCGTATCTGTAAAAGATATTGAAG
>JAYEOJ010000038.1:0-5769 GCA_034722835.1 Bacteroidota bacterium
AATTCCACTTCACTGGAGATTGGAATTGGAAATATGGTCCCATTGGCATCTACTTCCTGATCGGCTCCGGACATAATGGTGAATCCTCCATTGAATGAACCTGCATACACGGCATAGTTGGTCCCCCTGATAAAATTTGATTTCAGCGGCACTCCCTCTTTGTCGTATTTAATGAAATAGATGCTTCTGTAGTCGGGATCCAGTGCCGATCCCAGCAAGGGATGATCCGTACTGGTGGAGAAGGCCCCTGATACTCTGTAAAAACTACTGGCATCAGCCTCAATCAGGTAGGCATCCTGAGGGTATTCATTTAAACGAACCACATCATGGGTTCCGAGAACAAGCTGTTGAGCTGCCAGACTACCGGCGATCAACATAAAAATGGCTACAAGTAACTCTTTTTTCATGGTATCATGTATTTGGTTTCTTCATATAACGGATGCCGGTGACCAGAATATCATCTACCTGGGGCTCCTTGCCCATCCAGTCTTTCAATTCTGTCTCCAGCATACTGACCTGTTTTTTTACTGGTTCGTTGCTGATTCGGGTCAGGAAATTCTTAAAGGGCCTGGCCTTATACTTCCCCCCTTTCTCTCCCCCGAATTGATCGGGATACCCATCGGAGTAGAGATAGATCATATCTTCATCTTCGAGGGCCACTTTATGGTTGGTAAAGGAGCCCGCTTCCACAATATGCTTTCCAACTGGCATGTTATCTCCCTTGTATTCAATTAATTCTCCCTTACGAACCAGAATCATGGGATTGTAGGCTCCTGCAAACTCCAGCATATCCAGCTGCTTGTCGATCACCACCAGGGACAGGTCCATCCCATCCTTGGCCTGTTCCGCTTCATCTTTATGGGACATGGCCCGGATAATATTGCTTCTTAACTTGTTTAATATCTCCGAAGCCTTCAGCACACCCTCGTGATTCACAATCTCATTGAGGAAGGTCAGTCCGAGGAGGCTCATAAATGCCCCGGGAACCCCGTGACCGGTACAGTCGGCTGCACAGACCACAATCAGCTCTTCCTTTTTCTCCACCCAGTAAAAATCGCCACTTACGATATCCCTGGGTTTAAAGAGAATAAAATGATCCGGCAGGGTTTTTTGGAGAGTTCGTTTCCCGGGCAGTACTGCCTGCTGTATTCTCCTGGCATACTGGATGCTGGAGGTAATCTCATTGTTCTGCACAATAATCTGATCGCGCTGCTCCTCCACAAAACTCTTCTGCTCCGAAATCTCGTCCCGCTGTGCCTCTATCTCCACCTTCTTATCCTCAATCTCCTTGGTCCGCACCTTCACCTTCGTTTCCAGGATCCGCTTCTCCTTAATTAACTGCCTTTCCCTGTATTTAAAAGTGGCATATATCAGTGCCAGCCCGGCCAGAACCTCCAGCAGAATAAACCAGAATGTCTTCCATAAAGGCGGCTTTATGGTAAAAGCAAAGCTCGCCTCCTCTTCCACCTCCACCCCGTCCAGGTTGTAGGTCTTCACCCGGAAAACATAACGACCATTGGGAAGACGCATATAGGGAGCTGAACGCTCGTTACCCGGTTGGGACCAGTCTTCATCAAATCCCTCCAGGTACCAGGAAAAGCTGTTCCTGGACGGGATGGTCGTATGGATACCGGTAAAACTGAATACCAGCGAGTTTTTGCTGTAGGGAAAGGTCATCTCTCCCGGGAACACCCCTCTGATACCATTTGTTCCATCCAAAGAACCCTCGCATAATATTCCATCTACTTCAGGCGGATAGAGTAGCAGCTCAGGCGGGTTCGGATCCCTGATGTCATAGCGTGGATCGTAGTGTACCAATCCCTCTACCGTGCCAATCCAGAATTCACCTCGCTCCCCTTTTGATATGGCCCTTTCGTAGGACTCAAGTGGATAAAACCCTTCGTCGTACCCGTGCAAATCAACTTCACCGGTCTCAATATTGAGCACGTTGATCCCCTGGTTGGTACCGATCCAGAGGGACACACTATCTGCAAACTCCACAAAGTAGGTGGAGTTGGAAATAAGTCCGTGGGAGGTATTGAAGTTCTCTATTGCATCGGGCATACTGGGGTCGATCTTAGAAACACCCCGGCTCTTAGTGGCCACCCAGAGGTTATCCTCATGATCACAGGTCACATCCAGATAAACGGCAGAAGCCAGTCCATCTTCCTCAGTATAGTTCCTGATATGCTGCCCTGACAAATCAAACAGGGAGAGTCCCCCCTCAGTTGCACAGCAGATCACATTTCCCATCTGCATGAAACTATTCACCTGGAGATTCACCAGGCCATCCTTCAGACCCAGCGTGTCAGTTGTCTCTTCCAGCAGGATATGCACCCCGGAATCAGTAGCACACCAGAGTTGCCCATCATCGGTACATAGCATGTTGTTGATGGTTTGTTCAAGCCCAGCTTCCTCAATGGAAGAACCATTGAAACGAAGCAACCTGAAATCGGTCCCAATGTATA
Source organism: Bacteroidota bacterium (assembly GCA_034722835.1). GTDB lineage: Bacteria > Bacteroidota > Bacteroidia > Bacteroidales. The sequence continues at coordinate 2,469 of JAYEOJ010000038.1, forward strand.
TCGTCCCGTCTTTATCTTCTGCAAAGGAAAGGGTGCTCAGGTTTGCCTCGTAGCCATGCTCCTCTCCAAAGGATACTATTTTGCTCCCCTCTAGATATTGAAGATAATAGTCTGACCCAAACCAGGTTCTTCCCCGGGAGTCGTAGAAGACAGACTGGATGGTATTGCTGGGCAATCCCAGATCCATATCGTAAATCTCAAAAATGGCCCTGCCATATTTGGAGGCTCCTCCCTCGGTCGCCAGCCAAATATTGCCAAACCGGTCCTCATAGATTTTATAAACCAGATCATGTGCCAGGTTACTATTTACAGAGATGTGTTTGAAGGTGGTATTGTCAAGCAACCAAACCCCATCTAGAAAGCCTCTGATCCAAAGTCTTCCAAGGCTATCTTCAAAGAGTTCAAGCGCAAGGGGTTCTACCTCATAAGGGGTCTTGACATGTTGAAAACTTCCGGCCTCGTACACATATAATCCTGCATCATGGTTACCACACCAGATCTTTCCGTTTTTATCTTTCAGTAGACATAAAACAACTTCAGATCCCAATCCATCTTTGATGCCGAGCCAGTAATCCCCATCGTCCGATTTAACCTGAATACCCAATCCCTGGGTTGCATACCAGATCTCACCGGGAGTCACCTCGATAATATCACGTACAATCTCCTCTTGTTCTAGTTTTTCCCAGGTATAGGGATTATTAAAAATGGTGATACCCGGTTTGGAATAGGTGGCAAGGTGCACCCTACCCCGGGAATCCACAAAAACGTCCTGCACATTGTTATCGCTTAAGGCATTCTCCCTGGAATAATTCAGAAGCGTGTCTTTTGTAATAACGGAGATACCATAAGCAGTCCAGGCCCAGATATTTCCATCCAGGTCCTCGATCATTCCATCCACCCGGTTATCGATCAATCCATTCTCAACAGTATACTGTTCAAATGCGGTCCCGTCATAAACACCTATTCCTCCCTGGGTTCCAAACCAGATCTTCCCCTCCTGATCCACAAGCAGGCAGTTTACCTCATCATCGGGAAGCCCGTTGGACAAATGAAAATGTTCATAACTATAACCATCATAGCGGGCAGCACCCACCTGGGTAGCAAACCAGATATAGCCCCGGTGATCCTGGATAACATCATTGACAACATTCTGGGGCAATCCCGTTTTCAGGGTATGGTTCTCAAAGGCAACTTTCTGTGCCTGCAGGAGCGCAATTATGGCAAATGCCAGCATAAAGCAGAATAGCCCACGGTATAGGCTATAAACGAATCTTTTTCTAACTTGCATCGCCAATCAATTACTCTAAAAAATTATGAAAAAATATCTGTCACTTTTCATTTATTTATCAATACTCTCCGGATGTACAAATCCCGGAGGAAGGAACTGGATGATCCCGGTCACCATAGATCCTTTGGATCTAGATTATACGCCAACTATAATGGAAAGTTTCGAAGGCAGGCGCCAGCAGATACTTGACTCTTTAAGCAATAGCTATGTCATTCTGAGATCGACCGATCAGGGCAGCTTCAACCGGCATGAATTCAGGCCCAATAATTACTTCTTTTACCTGACCGGTTTTACAGCACGTGGCTCCTACGCCATCCTGGGTCCGGATCCCCAGGACGCATACACGCTTTCCATACCTCCCCAGAGCATAAGAACCTTGATTTATGAAGGAGGGGAGCTTGAGGCTGAGGAGATTATGGAAAAATACGGACCCAACCGGACCCTGGACTACAGAGCTGTCAGAGCATTGATTGACAGTATCGCAAAGACCGATGCGATCATCTATATGGACCGCTCGGACCGGACCTTCCACACAGACCTTCAACGCATGGCCGGCGAGAACAGCTCCAGCCGGTTCAGGCATATCGGCGAACTGGTGGATGAAATGCGGGTGATCAAAGAACCCATGGAAGTGGAATATCTGCAGAAAGCATGCAATATGACCGCCCTGGCGCTGACACGGGTAATGAAGGAGTGCAGACCCGATATGTATGAATTCGAGATGGAAGCGATCATAGAGGGAACCTTTCTGGAACATGGATCGGCCATGCCGGGCTTCAATTCCATCGTGGGCTCCGGGCCCAACAGCACCATTCTGCATTACGAGCCCAATACCCGGCTTATGGAGGATGGGGACCTCCTGCTGATGGATATAGGAGCGGAGTATGGCTACTATACGGCAGACATCACACGTACCATTCCTGTGAACGGCAGGTTCACCGAAGAGCAGCGCGCTATTTACCAGCTGGTCCTTGACGCCCAGCTGGCAGCCATCGAACAAATGAAACCTGGCAACATGTACATGGACGGACATATGGCAGCCAAAGAGGTGATCGTAAAGGGATTGACCGAACTGGGACTGATCACGGATCCAACATCGTCCTGGCAAATCAAATTCTACATTCTCTACCCTTCTTCCCACTACCTGGGACTGGATGTACATGATGTGGGCGAGAAGGGAGGAAGCTTTTCCAGCTTTATGCAGCAAACCCCGAAAGAATCCATGGAGAGCCGGGTGCTGGAGCCGGGCATGGTGCTGACCATCGAACCCGGGCTCTATTTCCGTGAGAAGGGAATTGAGCAGTTGCATGAACTATACAAAGATGAAGCAGACAGCATGGAAATAGATCAATTCATTAAAGAGGTGGGACCAGTCTATGAACAATATAAGAACATCGGGGTTCGTATTGAGGACGATATCCTGATTACTACGAACGGGAACATCAATCTGTCCAGGTATGCCCCCAAGGAGATTGAAGATATTGAACAAATAATGAGATAAGATAAAAACAGAACAAGATGAGTAAAGCAGCGATCCATACGGATAAAGGAGTAATGAATGTGGAATTTTATGACAAGGATGCTCCGGGTACCGTGGAGAACTTTCTTAAATTATCCAAAGAAGGATTTTATGACGGACTTACCTTCCACAGGGTGATCCCCGATTTCGTCATCCAGGGCGGTTGTCCAGACGAAAACGGCATGGGCGGACCCGGCTACAACATCAAGTGTGAGTTGGATGGTGACAACCAGTACCACGACCGTGGTGTGCTCTCCATGGCTCATGCAGGAAGGGATACCGGAGGATCGCAATTCTTCATCTGTCACTCCCGCAACAACACCTCCCACCTGGATCGCATGCACACCTGCTTTGGCAAGGTAGTGGATGGCCTGGAAGTCATCGACACCATTCGCCAGGGGGACAAGATCGAGAAGATCGTGGTGGAATAGACCTGTTTGTTTGGAGTTAGGGTTAAATAATCGCTGCCCGGCCGCTGAACTTAGAACCACACA
>JAYEOJ010000039.1:0-5766 GCA_034722835.1 Bacteroidota bacterium
GAAACTCCAAACCTGGATCAACTGGCCGGTGAAGGAATGGTTTTCAATCAGGCGTATGCCTCGGCAGCAAATTGTGCCCCCAGCAGGGCATGCCTGATGACCGGCATGTATACCACTGCCCACGGAATTTATACTGTAGGTTCTTCTGAAAGGGGAGATGCTCTTACCCGGAGACTCATTCCTGTCACAAATACCACTACCCTGAATGATGAATATTTTACCCTTGCCGAGGCCATGAAGCAGTCAGGGTATGTCACCATAAACATCGGGAAATGGCATCTGGGGAAAGATCCCTGTTCCCAGGGAATGGATTACAACGTGGGAGGCAGCACCTGGGGACACCCTAAAAGATATTTCGCTCCCTATGGCTATCCCGATCTTGAAGCTCCCGAAGGGGAATATCTGACGGATCGCCTGACTGAAGAAGCAGTGGAGTTTATGCAAGAGCATAGCCATCATCCCTTTTTTCTCTACCTGCCTTATTATGCGGTACATACCCCTATTCAGTCAAAACAATCCCTGAAAGAAAAATATGAGCTTAAAGGAAACAGCACCTGTCAAAGCAATCCCTCCTATGCCGGGATGGTGGATAACCTGGATGCTTGTGTGGGCAGGCTGATGAAAGAGCTGGATATGCTGGGAATATCTGAAAATACCCTGGTCATCTTTACCTCTGATAACGGGGGAATCAGGGAGATTTCCTGCCAGGATCCCCTTCGAGCCGGTAAAGGATCTTATTATGAAGGAGGGATCCGGGTCCCTCTTGTTTTCAGGTGGCCCGGGAAAATTGAGAAGGGAAAGGTTTCGGAGGAACCGGTCATCAATCTGGATTTTTTCCCCACGCTAATGGAGATCCTTGGAGAGGAAGCTCCCGGGTACCTGGATGGACGTTCTCTCTGGCCCCTTCTGAGCGGGGAGGAGTTCATGTGGGAACGGCCGCTCTTTTTTCATTTTCCCGTGTATCTGCAAGCATACAGGAAGGGCTATGACGATGGCCGGGATCCCCTGTTCCGGACCAGGCCCGGTTCGGTGATTGTTGAGGGGAATTGGAAATTGCATTACTATTATGAAGATGGGGCTACGGAGCTCTATAATCTTGATACAGACCCGGGAGAAAGGACTAATCTGTCGTCTATAAGTGTCATTAAAAGAGAAGAATTACTAAGCAAACTTCAAGTATGGCTTGAAGATGAGGAGGCACCAGTTGATTTACAGCTTAATCCTCAATTTGACAGTCTCTTTGAACGAGAGGCGGCAGCCCCATTCTATTGATTCTTTTGCTTGCGGAAGGTGCAGTCTCTCATGCGGCAAATCTCGCAGGTGTAATCTCTGTATTCAACATCGTTCCCGATACCGATAATACCGCTGATGGATTTCACCGGGCTCATCAGGGATGATTCAGAGAGGGAGATGCCGCAACACCCCTCGGGGAACAGACTGAATAGTTTTTGTTGTTCCTCTACATTCCAGGAGCAGTAACCCGGGCTATAGCGATTCGTGATTTTAGCACCCTGGGAGTGTGCAAACTTCCTTACCTGCTCCTCCACCTGGTCTGCTGCTGAGTCAACAAGGGCCGAGGCCACCAGATCTGCAATATACCCTTCCAGGTAGTTTCCTTCCTGCAGCAGGGATCTGGCCAGGTTTTCGGGGCCGCTCCCTGCGGTGACCAGGAATAAGGCATAGATCTCGGAATGCCGCAACATCTTATTAATAATTTTACCTGCTTCAAAGGTAATTCCACGAATGTTGATCTTATCAGGGAAGGAGCATTCAAGTGCTTCTACAAGAACAAAGGCCCCTGCCGGGGAACTGACATGAAGGCATTCCTGGATATATTGTTCCACAATCGCGGTCGTATGAGTATCAATCACCCCCTGCTCTTCTCCAAGGATTCTGAGCATTTCCTCCGAATCAATCCGGATCCTGCTTTTATCTATGCTGGTATCGTAGGCTTTTAGGAGCGATTGCATCCGGCGAATATAGGGGAATTTGTTAAAATTAACTTAAATTAGGAGATAAGCCCTCATCCGGTTTTAGCCCTGATTACTTTTGCGACTGAAAGACATGTAAGGTTTGCTCTTCATCTTCGTCTAAGGTTTAGAAAGAGTTAAAAAGGTTGAAATCATGAAATTGTTAACTGAATTGATATGTCCGGTATCCCCGGAACGCGTGGATGAAAACAGGGTCAGGGTCACGGCCCTGGGAGTCATCTTCATCATGGGTGTTTTTTTTGTGACGGGGAATGCCCTGTTTCCTGCACTGATGCTGCTGGACTTTTTTATCCGGGCCTTTACCCGGCTTTCATACAGTCCCTTGAGCTGGCTGGCTTATAACTTCGTTAAAGCCATGGGTACAAAACCGGTCCTGATAGATAAAGCACCAAAGGTTTTTGCTGCAAGGATCGGCTTTTTGTTTACCCTTATAATCACCGCAGCTTCAATACTGGGCTTTTCATTCCTGGCTAATATCGTTGGAGTCACCCTTGTACTCTTTGCATTTCTGGAGTGCGGACTCAACTTCTGCACGGGCTGCTGGGTTTATACAGTTGTGGTATACCCACGGGTAAGAAAGATGAAGTATTGAGATAAAACACATGAACCTATGAGTTATAAATTTGTCATCTCCATTCGATTGTTTATCCTATTTTGTCTGTTGGCTTTCACCTTTTCGGCGATAGCAGAAGCGCAGGATATGGATAGTAAAAATGAAAAACTGGCTGTATTATGGGTGTCAGGCGATCCCGATGTGGCTGAAAAATCCTGCCTGATGTATACGCATGCAGCCAAGCGAAACGGGTGGTTTGATGAGGTGGTACTGATTGTCTGGGGTTCATCTTCAAAGTTGCTCGCTGAAGATGAGGCTCTTCAGGAGAAGGTAAAAGCCATGATCAAAGACGGGGTGATCCTGGAGGCATGCATTGCATGCTCTGAGATGTTGGGAGTAACAGAGGATCTTAAGGCCCTGGGGATTGATGTGAAAGGAATGGGAGTTCCACTGACCAATTATTTGAAGGACGGGTACCATGTTCTTACCTATTAGGCAGTATACCTGATCTGCCAATCTGTCTGTATTGAACACATGGCGTGATATTTGGACAACATCCTGAAATAGTCGAAGGATGATTAATGTCAATAACATAAAGAATCAATACAAGCACCTCTGTCAACTGGTTTCAGCCAGACGAGTCAAGGATGCCCTGGATGTACTCAATAAAATGGTGGGTGAGTCGGGCTACAGTGATTTTTTTATTCAGCAGGAGCACCTGGAACATACCTATGAGCAGATGCTCAATTATATGCTGGAAGGCGTCCAGGATCCCGAGCGGGACAAAGTCTATAATAAATTACTGACTTCCATCCTGGAGCTTGCCGACCGGGTAAAGGACCGCCTGATGGAGAATCATTCAGGATGGCATACCTACATATTAAAGCGTGAGGTGGACCGGCAACAGGAGCTAACCGGAAAGCGAGTGATTGAGACCATGGATGACCTGAGCTTTAAACGGGAGCTGGATGAAATGATCGATGAAGCAAGAGTCTCTCCCGATGCAGGTGATGAGGGGAGGCGGAAGCTTTCGGCAGAAATCTTCAAACACCTCTGGTTAAGCAATCCTTATAACGAAGCGGAGAATAGTCTGTGTGCTGCCATTATTTCCTGTCAGGATTTTCTCTGGCACGAAAAGGCATTGTATATCAGTGCCATCCTTTTGTCGGGATTGCGATACTGGGATGAGGAAAAGGTACACCGGCTAATTGATTTTGCCGGAGAAGAGGACCAGGAGGTAAGTGCAAGGGCCCTGGTTGCGCTGATCATCCTGCTTTATAAGTATGATCACAGGATAGAATTCTATCCCAACATTGTTCACAGGCTGAAGCTTATCAATGAAGATCTGAAGCTGGAGCAGAACCTGGAAAAAATTGCCCTGCAACTGATCCGGACCAGGGACACCCTTGAGATTGGCAGGAAGCTGCAGGAGGATCTGATGCCGGAGATGGTCAAGCTGAAGCCAAAGCTTGAGGATAAACTGAAGATGGATGATATACGTGATGAGTTACTGGAAGAGGGGAGGAATCCTGACTGGGAGTCCGTGTTCAGCGAGTCGGACGATCTTTATAAAAAGGTGGATGAATTTATGAAGTTGCAGATGGAAGGGGCCGATGTATATATGACCACCTTTGCCCATTTAAAGCAATTCCCGTTTTTTAACGAGCTGACCAACTGGCTGGTTCCTTTTCATAATGAAAATCCCGATCTGAAAGAGATATATAATTCCAGGAGTGATAATTTTGATCCCGATATCTTTGTAGACGGACTGAAGAAAACCCCCTTTCTCTGTAACAGTGATAAGTACAGTTTTATCTTTAACCTGCGTTACCTGCCGGAAGAGCAGAAACAGATGCTCTCCACCGCATTTTTAATGGAGATGGAGGGAATGCATGAGATGCTGGAAGATGAAAAGCTGACCTCAGGGGATTTCACAAGAAGAACAGTATTTATCCAGTATATTCAGGATCTTTACCGCTTCTTTAAAATATCTCCCTTTAAAAATGAGTTTGAAGATGTTTTCGGGGGGAAGCTGGACCTTTACAGGTCTGATTTCTTTGCTCATATTGTGGAAGATGATTCCATTACCAGGAACATAGCTGAATATCTGTTTGAGAAGGACCATTTTGAGGAGGCCCTGGATATTTTCAACATGCTCCTGGACAGTCAGCCAAATGACAAGGAGCTATTGGAAAAAGCTGGCTATTGCAGCCAGAAGATGGGAAATTACAGAGATGCTGTGAATATTTATCAGCAAATCGGCCTCACCGGGGAACCCAACCTGTGGACTTTGAAGAACATGGGGATATGTTTTCGGAAGTACGGGGCTTTCAAGGATGCACTTGAAGTATATGAGAAGGCTGCCATCCTGCAGCCCGATGATCAGACCATCGAATCCCTGATCGGATTCTGTCATCTGAAACTGGCTGACTACAATACAGCCCTGAAACACTATTTCAAGATTGAGTACCTGAATCCCGGCAATCCCCATATTTTACGGCCCATTGCCTGGTGTTACTTTGCTCTGGGTGAACTTAAGAAGTCTGACAAATATTTTACCAGGGTATTTGAAGGAAAACCAGGGTACTATGACTATATCAATTACGGGCACCTGCAGTGGGCCCTGGGCAACAAGAGAGATGCCGTGGAGCTATATATCCAATCCCTGAGGGATCTGAATTTTGAAATGGCTGACTTTCTGAAGACCATGGAGGATGACCGGCCCATCCTGGTTGCAAACGGCATTAATCAGAAGGATATTCCCCTGATGCTTGATTATCTTCACTACCGTTTAATGAAATAAAAAAATAGCGGTCCGATATATTGAAGAAAAAAAGCCATGGAATTCAACCCGTCTCTATGAGAATGGAATGTATATCGAACCGCTATAATTATGAGTAAGAACGTTTATTCTTTCAAACAAATATACGGAATTCATCGTAGCAAACAATGTCAGAAATAACCAAAATCAGGCCCTTTGTCAAAAAATTCGCCTAAAATACGGTTTGCGAGGCGGCTTGCACCAATTCTGAACCGTTCTCTGTTAAGCCACTCGTCTCCGAGAATCTCCTTCACAATGTGATAATATAGCAGCGCGGTCCGGGTATCAGAAATACCTCCTGCGGGCTTGATTCCGATTTTCTTTCCGGTACGGTTGTAGTAATCTCTGATGGCGCAGCACAAGATTGCCATGGCTACCGGAGTTGAAGCGGGCGCAATTTT
>JAYEOJ010000040.1:0-5736 GCA_034722835.1 Bacteroidota bacterium
GGCCAGGTCGGTATGGAGCTCGCGAGGATTGCCCTGATCATCGGTCCGGTCCCAGTCATAGATCCGGTAGGTGACATCAGAAGTCTGCTGGATCTCTGCCAGGAGTACCCCCGCACCAATGGCATGCACCCGTCCTGCCGGCATATAGTAGATATCTCCCGGAACAACTTTGACGTGATTCAGAATCTCTTTCAGGCTGCCTCCGTTGAAATGTTGAAGGTATTGCTCCTTGTCCAGTTTCCGGTTGAATCCGGCGATCAGTTCTCCCTGGTCCGATTCCACGATATACCACATCTCGGTCTTCCCGTAAGAGTTATGTCGTTCCCGGGCCAGGGCATCATCGGGGTGTACCTGCACACTCAGGAAATCAGCTGCATCTATAAATTTGATTAGTAAGGGGAACTCCATCCCGAAGCGGTCATAGATGCTGTCTCCCAGCAGGTCGCCAATATAGATCTCGGCCAGCTCCTGCAGGCTGTTGCCCGCCAGGAAACCATTCTGTACGATGGAAATATCACCTTCCACACCCGAAATTTCCCAGCTCTCTCCTGCCTTGTCCGATGCTTTCTTTCCCAGTACATCACGCAATTTAGGTCCCCCCCAGATCTTATCTTTGATAATGGGCTTGAACTTCAGGGGATATAATGTTGGTTCCATAAGAGTATTCTGATTAAATGCTGCGCAAATTTAATCAGAAAGTTAGTAAGTTAGCGGATAATTAAACATTAACCTTCCATGTTCATTATCGGAATTGCCGGCGGCACCGGATCAGGTAAAACAACCGTAGTCAATAAAATCCTGGAGCGCATCCCGGCAAGTCGGGTTGCCCTGATCCCGCAGGACTCATACTACTGGGACAGTGGCCACCTTCCCCTGGAGGAGCGGCAGAAGATCAATTTTGACCACCCCGATTCCCTGGAGTTCGACCTGCTGGTGGAGCATATCCGGATGTTGAAGGAGGGTAAGAGCGTGGAACAGCCCCGTTACTCGTATCTGACCTGTACCCGTTCGGAAGATACCATTACGGTAGAGCCCCTTGATGTGGTTATCGTGGAGGGGATCCTGATCTATACCCATATGCCGCTGGTGGATTTGATCGATTTAAAGGTATTTGTGGATGCCGATGCGGACGACCGGCTGGGCCGGGTGATCCACCGGGATATGGAGGAACGGGGGCGGACCGTCCAGCAGGTTCTGGAGCGCTATGAGAAGACCGTCAAGCCCATGCACCTTCAATTTATTGAACCCTCCAAGAGAGTCGCCGATGTGATTGTGCCGCAGGGGGGAAGGAACGAGGTGGCCATATCCGTTCTCCTGAACACCATTCAGCATAAGTTAAACCTCTGACATCGTACCCGTTGTTGAGAGCACTGTGTTCCTAATCTCTAATTTGGAACATTATTTGTATTATACTCGTTAAACCTGTAAGTTTAACACCCCATGCTTGCACGAGAACTCATATCGGATGTGGTAACGGCTCTGAAGACCTCAGATTCGGGCACCCAGGCACTTTCGTGGATGGAGGTATTCCGGATCAAACACCTTCCCATTGTGAACCACCGGGAGTTTTTGGGACTGATCTCCGATGCGGATATTTACGACTTGAACGATCCCGACGAACCGGTAGGAAATCACAACCTCTCCCTTCAGAAGCCCTTTGTAAGCGAGGATCAGCATATCTATGAGGTGATTGAACTGCTGGCAAGAATGGAACTGACCCTGGTTCCCGTGTTGAACCAGGAAAAGCAGTACCTGGGTGTGATTACCCAGGAGGAGCTCACCAGGAAGTTTGCACACCTGTCTGCCTTGCAGCAGCCCGGCGGGATAATTGAACTGGAGATGAATCAGATCGATTATTCCCTGAGCGAGATCTCCCAGATTGTGGAGAGCAATAATGGGCGGATTCTCAGTCTTTATGTAGCTTCCTCTGATGATAATGCCCGGCTTCGGGTGACCCTGAAGATCAACCTGACCGATCTGACCTCTATTCTGGAGACCTTTAACCGTTATAATTATTCGGTGGTTTCGTCGCATATGAACGATGAGGACCTGGATGAGTTTTACCAGGAGCGTTTCGACGGCTTTCTTAAATACCTCAATACCTGACAATGCAAGTTGCTGTTTTTGGAAGGACCTTTCCCTCTTATGCCCGTGAGAACATTGCTACCATGTTCAGTAAGTTCAATCTTCTAAACGTGGATGTATGGATATTTGAGCCCCTTTTTGAGTTCTTACAGAAAAAAACCGGACTCAGACCCAGGGTGGCGGGACTCTTTACCAGTCATGAGGATTTGCCGGATGGACTTGATTTTCTCTTTTCTCTTGGGGGTGATGGCACCTTTTTGGAGACGGTGAGTCTGGTGCGTGACAGGGGAATCCCGGTGCTGGGGGTCAATATCGGCCGTCTGGGTTTTCTCTCCTACATCTCCCAGGAGAATATGAGCGAATCTCTGGAGAGTGTATTCAGTGGCAAGTATGACATCGAGGAACGAATGTTGCTGAAGGTGGATGTACCCGGGGTCGACCTGAATGATATGGCGGTGGCCCTCAATGAGGTGCGTATTTACAAAAATTCCGGTTCCCTGATCACCATTCATGTGAAAGTGAATGATGAATTCCTTAGTGCTTACTGGGCCGACGGACTTCTTTTATCCACACCCACCGGATCGACGGCTTATAATCTGAGTGTGGGAGGACCCATCGTGGTACCCGAATCAAACAGTTTTGTGCTTTCGCCCATTGCACCTCACAACCTGACGGTGAGGCCATTGGTGCTTCCCGACTCTGCAGTGCTGCAGCTTTCGGTCGATACGCGCGATCCGCAGTATCAACTGGCCATCGACTCGCGGACCATCGATCTGGATGTGGAATCTGTAGTGACGATCCGCAAAGCGGACTATGCCCTGAAGATGATTCGTATCGAGAATATTAGCTTCTACAGCACCCTCCGGAACAAGTTAATGTGGGGAGCAGACAAGCGTAATTGAAAATATTTATTATTTTTATCTTCACATCTCGAACCAGCTGATCATGAAGAACAAACTCTGGGTCCCCGTCGTAGCGATTCTCCTTATCACTTCTGTGGATAGTTCTGGACAGCGATGGAAGCTCCGCCGGTACGAGCTGGACCTGTATGTGGCAGGGGTTTCTTTCCATGGGGATATTGGTAAAGCCAATGAGCCCTTTGCCAATATGTTCAATGGGTTCCGTCCCAGTTTTGGGGTCACACCGCGTTTTATGGCCACGCAGAATATTGCCGTTGCTCTTGACCTGGCTTACTGCATGTACGGCGGGGTGGATGATGAGGTGAGCAGCCACGGGCGCTATTTTTCATTCAACAGCCATGCCTTTGTTCATGGGATCAGGGGGGAATATTACATTCTGGGTACTAAGGAGAATATTTTTGCCAGCGGCATGTATAACAGGAGGGGGATGGTCAACTCCTACAACAGATTGTATTTATACATCTACGGAGGTGTTTCGGGCATCCTGTCCAAATCTACAGTGAAGTATGTAGAAACAGGTGAGGAGATTCCGGAGGATACTCCAGGATATAACAATAATATGGTTTACTCGGTCGTTTTCCCCGTGGGAATTGGTGTAAAGTTTGAAATTGACCCCCGCTGGAGTATTGGAGCTGAGGCAGGGTACAATTTCTCACTCTCGGACGAAATTGATGGATATGCTTCTGAGTATTCCGAATATATGGATTCATATTATACACTAAGTGTTAAAGGCATACTTAAAATCAGGAACGATAAGAACGGAAGGCCGGTCTTCAAGAAACTCTACAGGTAAAGGAGTTGTACGGCGTGGCGGGGTGTTCCTGCTATTCATCATCACACTTTTTGGAATTGCTTCACCTGCTTCGGGGCAGCGTAACAGTGATATCGGGTTTATGACCGCGGTGCCCTGGTACCTGGGCGATCTGGCCCCTACCATTCCCCAGCCGGTGCTCTTTCCCCCGGCCATTGGTCCCATTCTGAGGTACAACTTTGACATGCGTCACGCCATCAAGTTTCAGGCCTCTTTTTACGATCTGGCAGGTTCAGGTGAGATTTTAGGGGGAATTGAGGAGGAATTTCACTCAAGTTTCGTAGATTTGGGCCTGAATTTCGAATTCAATTGGTGGCCCTATAAAACGGCTTCCCGGAAAACGAAATATTCGCCTTATGTGGCAGCAGGTGTGGGGTATAGCATCGACCGCCTGGGTGAGGCGAAATCACATATGTATCTGCCCTTCGGGGCAGGGCTGAAGGCCAACCTGGGGAAACGGCTCAGCGGGGGGATCGAGGTGACCATGCGGAAAACCTTTACCGATCTGCTCGACGGGATGGAAAATCCGGGAGGCGATGAGGTGCAAACGCCTGTGGGGAACAATGACTGGTATATGTTTACCGGGATCTTCCTCACCTATAAGTTGTTTAATTACCTGAATGAGTGCCCTACGTACCAGGATAAGTCGTACAGGTTGAAGAGTGACAGTAAGAGAAACAAAAGTGATACCTGGTTCAGAGTGTCCAAGAAGCATCCTTTATCGGGGGTTGGATCGAGAAGCGAAAAGCCCTCTTCGGCCAAACGAAAACCGGGGAACGCTAAAGGCCCGAATCCCGCAGGGCATAAAACAGGGAAAAAGAAATAGAGGACGAAACGCAGGATGAATCTGAAGGAGCAAATAGACCGGAACAGTCTGCCCAGGCATGTGGCCATTATTATGGATGGCAACGGACGTTGGGCGGAGAAGAAGGGTGGAGAGCGTATCTTCGGTCACCGCAATGGTGTGGAGTCTGTGCGTAAGGTAGTCGAGGCAGCCGGGGAACTGGGGGTGGAGTATCTGACCCTCTATGCCTTTTCGACCGAAAACTGGAACCGTCCCCGTGCCGAAATTGAAGGGTTAATGGCTCTTCTGGCCCGTGCAATTACCAATGAGACCAATAAGCTAAACGAGAATAATGTCCGCCTGCTAGTAATTGGAAATGTGTCTGATCTTCCAAAGAGCGTACATAAGCAACTGATGCAATCGGTAAATTTTCTCTCTGAAAACAAAGGACTTACCCTGGTCCTGGCGCTGAGTTACAGCGGCCGTTGGGAGATTACCGATGCGGTTAAAAGAATGATGGCCGACGCCGCATCCGGGAAACTGGATCCGGACCATGTGGATTCCGCTATGCTGGAATCTTACCTGGCCACATCTTTCATGCCCGACCCGGAATTGCTTATCAGAACCAGCGGAGAGAGGAGGATCAGTAATTTTTTGCTCTGGCAACTTGCCTATACGGAGCTTTACTTTACCCCGGTATTGTGGCCCGACTATCGCAAGGAGCATTTTTACGAAGCCATTATCGATTATCAGCGACGGGAGCGACGATTCGGTAAGGTGAGTAAGAAGTCCGGAGCACTATTTAATAATTAAAGGATTATTATTGCAGGAATGAGACAACGGACTTTTCTTTTTATAACGCTCCTGATATTCTTTTCAGGTCTGGCGACACGCCAGGTAGTGGCCCAGCAGCTCGGACAAGACTCACTTGAGGTCATGGATTACGAGCACCCCAAAGAATATGTGATTGCAGATGTAACAGTCAGCGGCATCGAATTTATCCAGAAGGAGGTACTGGTTAGTTTATCCGGACTAAAACCGGGCAATACCATCACCCTGCCGGGCGATGAGGTGACCGATGTGCTGAAGAAATTCTGGAGCCAGGGGCTGTTTTCCGACGCCATGATCACGGCCAA
>JAYEOJ010000041.1:0-5733 GCA_034722835.1 Bacteroidota bacterium
GTTATCTTTGAAGGCGCTTCCTACTCGTAGAATTATACGGTAGGTTGTTTACCGTGAAAATCTGTGGTAATGTATTCTACGCTTTGATATGCCTTGTCGGGATCAGGGACGTAGTAAAATATCAACATCAGACCGGTAAGGATCTGAATGATAAACATAAACAGGGGTGTTCCGCCCAGTCCCCACCACCATCTCTTCAGATGGTTGGGAATGGGTTCAGATGTTAAAGTTATCAAGGCATCTGTATCAACAGGAAATGATTCCTTAAACCAGTTTTTTAATCCCATGATCAGACTTCTTTTATGTCTTTAAAAATTACAAATACATTATCTCCCTCAAGCTCTACTGGGTAGAGATCGAGTGGGGCAGGAGGGGGGCCTGCGATCACAACCCCGTTCTTATCAAAACTGCCGTTGTGACAAGGACAAAAGAATTCCTGCCTGTCCTTTTGCCAGAAGACAGTGCAGCCCAGATGAGTACATACCGTAGAAATGGCCTTCACTTCGCGCTCGCCGGTTCGCACGATCATCAGATCCCGGCCCTGTAGGTCCTTGAACCTTTTAGTGGCGTTGAGGGGGAGCTCTTCAAGGCCAACAGTGAAGATTTTTCTGTTAATTTCTCTTTTGACGGGAGTGATAAAACGGATGCCCATTGCAGCCAGACCTGCGAAGGCTGCACTAATAGGTACGAATGCAACAACTGATTTTAAGACCTTTCTCCGTTTCATATTAGTCAGTTTTGTTAGGTTTCAGAAAGTCAGGTGAAAAAAAATGAATGAAAACAAGCTTACTTCATACCAAATTGCTAAGAAGATGTAGTTTTCTACATATTACGGAATACTATTTTTATGAACTGTAACATAGGTTACAAGAACGGAAAGAGATAGAATGGGTTAGTCAGGATACAAGATAGGGCCTTCCTGTATACAAGTCAATGAAAAACAACTTCTAGGAGATTCTACCAGAAATCGGGTTTAATGGCTGTGCTTCCCTTGTATTCCCTGCAATCCACACAATGCTTGTTTACCCTCGCGTAGACTGTTGCCCCGTCGTAGGTGGCCCGTGCAAAATAGGATGGATAGGTGGTAGGTCGATTGGATCCGGGACCAGAGTCCACCGGCAGACAATAATAAGGATTAATGCTATTTTCGAATCCGGGAATATCCTCTGCAAAGGCCCTGATTTCCTGCATTGCAGACATCGTGAAAAAGCCAAGTACCTTCTCGCTTTCATCAGCAATGTTGCAGATATTTGATTGCAGCAGGGGAGGTTGTTTATCAAACAGAGCCCCCTGCGACTGTATGTTTTGCCCTATTTCATTCCAGTAATGGAAGCCCTCGGCACCAACGGAATACTGTCTCACCAGCAGACTGTATTTGAACAGAAGTTTCTGTTCCATCTGATCGTTGGGAACAAAATCAAAGGCTTTGCTAAAGGATCCAAAATCAAGTTCTTTGGTGGACAGGCTGTGGATGGCCGGAAGTGCCTTTGTAATATAACAGGTTCTGGGATTATCCTCTCCTACAAGATCCCGCAGGGTCCAGCGGTTGTAATATACATAAGCCTCCATATCGGGATTGTGAAACTCGTAGGTTTCAGTAAGTTCCCAACGGATGTATTCATAGGACTCATCGTCGTAGGTAAAATCCACATAAAAGCGGATCCCCGGGACGGCTTCATCCTCACCTGTATACATCATTTCCTCTATCTTATAGTGAACAGCATCGATGGCCGGAACGGGTCTGATCTCATCAAAATCCGAATGATATTCATTTCCATCAGAAGTGATCACCTGTAGCTGGAATAACATCCCGGTGCGCAAAAAGGAAGAATCCAGATCTGCCGTGTAAAAACCCGGATTATCACTTATGGTAAATTCATGGCTTTCCCCGTCCTCCCTGAGCAGGAGTACGAAACAACCTGATTCAGGATTAAAAGAGGGAATCTCCGGATGTGCCGAGCGGGAAATTTCGACCGTCTGGGTTCCGGGTATATTGGTAATATGTGCATTGATCACCAGTTGCCCTGCCATGAGATACAGGTCATTTGGATAATAACGCTCCACACAGCTGGAGAGGAATACCAGTGCAATCACATGAATGATGGCAATCTGCCGAACAAATGGCCGAACCTTAGATAGTGACGTCCCGGAAAAGTTCATTGTTGAGTTGAAAGGTGCGAAGTTATACAATTTCTTATACTCCGCTAATCCTTTTTTTGTATTCCCCCAGAGCATCTTGCAGGCGATCATGGGCGCTTGTATCACCAGGAATATTGTGAGAAGGGTGTATATAAAGTTTCACTCCTCTTTCATCCAGGATCTCGGCCACGGTAGTTACGGTCATCCATACGCAAGTAATAAAACCCATGGTGGATATCGGGCCCACTTTATCCATATGATTCTTAAGTGGAACGGAAGCATCATTTGCCGGGACACAGGTATCCACAACAATGTCTGCCAGCTCAAACAGGGTCTTCCCGCTGCTGTGTCTGGTCTTTTTACCTTCTGCTTCAGCTGCGGACCCGAAGACAATTACTTTCATCCCTTTCGCCCTGGCTTCCAGGGCCACATCGATATTTACGGCATTGATTCCGGTATGCGAAAAAATCCACATGCAATCATTTTTATCAAAGTTCCATCCCTTCATAATTTCATTGCCATATCCTTCCACCCGTTCCAGGAAGACGAATTGCTGAACGCTCATTCCACCCACGATATTTGTGAAAAAGGTCAGGGGCAGCTCAATTATGGGATGAAATCCTACAAATCCTCCGATCCTGGGATACATTTCCTCGATGGGCAGCGTCGCATGACCACATCCAAAGGTGTGGACCCAGCGTTCCTTTTCTATGGTGTCCGCCATGACCAGGGCCGCCTGACGTATGTTTTCCATCTGGGTGGATTCAATGTTATTCATTACATCCATTGCATTATTCAACCACTGTTTTGCTAACATCTTATTATGTTTTAGGTATTCGTTATTTGAGTTTTATTTTTTTTATTCTCTTCAGGACCAATAAAATCAGGAACAGCTGCAGGAACACGCCTCCTGCTATTAATGCAGGCAGCATTCCTGTTCCCTTTGCATTTGCGAAAAGGCCCATACAGTAATTGCATAGCATGTTTCCCGTCAGGGCCAGGACCAGTACAATGCTTAGAGCTGTCCCGCTCAGCCGGGTATATCTTCCGGCTACATATCCCATGACTACTGGAAAACAGGCAGCAAGTCCGGCACCAAGAATGGCCATACCCGCATATGTGGCAAAATGAGTTTCCGTCAAAAGGACAATCAGTGAACCAGCAATAGAAAGCCCAATACTTCCGACAAGAACCTGGTTGGATTTTACACGGTGAAGAGCCCAGCCAAGGATCAGCCTCATGGTGATCATCCCTGATACCAGGCAGGTAAGACTGAACAGGGCATGTTGGCTTATCAGATCTTTGTTTTCCTGCAGAAAGGTCGTGCTCCAGTTGTTGGCCAGGCCTTCCATTCCACTTTGAATAAACAATACAAATCCCGTCAGGAGGATCCATGGATCCTTCAGGAGTCTGCCAGCCTCTTTGATTGGGAATCCCTGGGGCTGTTTGGGAGGCGGGAACTTTACAATCAGGAAAAAAAAGGTAGACAGCAGCACAAAGATGCCAATCCAAAACAGGATTTTATCGTAGGAGAGTATATGGATCAATAGTCCCAGCAGGAGAGGAACTCCCAGTGCTCCGATCCCAAAAAATACACCCAGAAGGCTTAATCTTGCCCCACGATCCCCTTCGGCAGTATCTGCCGCCATTGCATTTGCCCCTCCATTGATCGCACCCCCGCCAAAACCTATCAGAAAAACAGATATGCGCAGGATCACTATATTGCTGGTAAGGACAATACCTTCCAGTCCGAAGAAAATCATCAGTCCACTGGCAAGGAGCAGAATCTTGTATCCATAACGATCCACGATGGGGCCGAATACCAGAGAGCCAATCAATATACCAAATGGAAGTATGGTGAGCAGGGAGCCTGTTGACAGATCCGAAAGTACAAACCGATCTCGCAAATGGGGTAATATGGATCCCAGGGAAATTAAAACAATCCCGAAAAGCAGCATGCCCAGACTGGCTGCAATAAATACCAGATTGCTATTGTATGTTCTTTTCCGGGCGATCATGGTTAAAGCATAAACTTGTTTCTGATGGCCAGGTACCCGGCCCCGATTAATCCTGCATCACCCTTCAGTGCTGAAGCCTCCAGTTTCACCTGTTGAATGCTGATGGGCTGTGCCCATTTCTGTACCTCTTTGTATATGCAGGGAAGAAATTGCAGGGCTGGTCCAAAGATGCCTCCTCCAAAAATAATTTTCTCCGGATTAAATATGCTTACCAGGTTGGCAACGGTCATCCCCCAGTATTCAATGCATTGTTCAATCACCCTGGTAGCTACCGGATCATTTTTATCGTAGGCAGCAAATACATCCCTGGCTGTGATCATACCTTCAACCAGATGCTTACTTTTCAAATCCTTCATGAGCAGGCGTTCTGCATTCCGGGCGATTCCGGAGCCGGAAGCATAATACTCAAACTGACCGCATGATTCATACTCAGGCTTGTAGGGACGATTCAGGGCCAGCCATCCAATGGCTCCTGCAATACCGCTCGCCCCGTTAATTATCTGTCCATTGGATACTATGCCAATGCCAATACCAGTTCCCACTGCCATGAATATGGCGTTGTTGCAAGACCGGGCATTTCCCTTCCACATCTCTCCCAGAATATAGCAGTTCCTGTCGCTTTCGATGGAGACTGGAACGGAGGGATTGTTCAGGCCTTCCCGGACTTCCCTGAAAAGGGGATAAGCCTCCCATCCCCTGATGTTGGGCGCCCATACGCTTTGATTGTTATGGTTACTGATACCCGGAACACAAATACCAACAGAATCGATCCGGTAGAGGCTGGCTTCTGCATAATCCACAAAGTCCAGCAGCATCTTTACCAGCATGGATCCCACTTCAGTCCCTCCTTTGTCCTCGAGCAATAGCTCAGTTTTGTGAATTATCTCACCTTCTTTTGAGAACAGGGCACCAGATAATTTGGTCCCTCCAAGATCAATACCAACAACAGCTCCCTTTCTGCTATCCATATCTTTTGGCATAGTCTAAAATTAATATTTTTTGATAGACTCTTTCATCCTGATACAAAGTCATTCATCCTCCCTATTTGCATTTTGTCCCTCAATTTTAGCCGCCCGGTAAGTTTTACTTTCATAGCAGGTCATTTCCCTTGAGATTTGTATTGAAAATCAATAGCATAGGGCAGTGAAATACAGATTGCTAATATTCCTTTTCCTTGGACAGATAAGCCTGGTGCACAGTCAGGCCACCATCAGTGGGATCGTTCGGGATACAGAAGGACTGGCTGTACCCGGGGCAAACATCTATTTTGAAGGGACCTTTGAAGGGACCACCTCTGATAGTTCAGGCATATTCAATCTCTCCACAGGCCTGAATGGAGAAAATGTACTGATCATTAGCTTCATGGGTTTTGAGAACTATCGTCAATCCTTAGACCTCGACACTGTTCAAATCGCGTTTGATATAACACTCCAGGAAACTAAAAAGGACCTGGGAGAAGTGGTCATCACCGTAGGTACTTTTGCTGCTGGCGATGAAAGCAAATCGGCGGTATTAAGCACCCTCGATATGGCCACCGGCTCGGGAGGTTTTGGTGATATGATCAGTGCAATTTCTT
>JAYEOJ010000042.1:0-5732 GCA_034722835.1 Bacteroidota bacterium
GATTCAACCACAATGGCAGCACCATGTTCAATGGGCCTGAACAGATAACCTGCTGCAGCAAAAGTGTTATCAACCACCAGGGGGATATCATGTTTCTTCGCCAGTTCTGCAAACTTATTAAAGTCAGGAATGTTGAATCCGGGATTTCCAATGGTCTCCAGATAGATCGCTTTGGTTTTGTTATCGATCAGTTTCTCAAAATCTTCTGCCTCAAGCGACGCTGCAAAGCGGGCTTCCCAGTTATATTGTTTAAAGGTCACTTTAAATTGGTTGTAGGTACCTCCATAGAGGTAAGGACTGCTTACTATGTTATCACCGGAAAGCAGAATGGTGCTGAAGGTGAGAAACTGGGCCGCGTGTCCGGAGGAAACAGCCAGTGCTGCCACACCTCCTTCCAGTGCTGCGATACGTTGTTCGAAAACATCATTGGTGGGATTCATGATCCGCGAATAGATATTTCCAAACTCTTTTAAGGCAAAGAGATTTGCTCCGTGTTCAGAGTCGTTGAAAGTGAATGAAGTGGTCTGGTAAATGGGAACCGCCCGGGCATTGGTGGCTGAATCGGGACTGTGTCCTGCATGCACCTGCAGGGTTTCGAAATTTTTGTATGTAGTACTCATGATCGTTTATTTTAAATCCGGAAAGTTAAATTTGGTAAATAGACTAGTAGGATAACAGTTGATACGTTAATATGTTAGTAGGTTATTGAAATGCAGTTATATTAATTTACTAAGCTGCTAACTTATTAACTTTCTTCCCATTCCCATAGGCGGCGACGGAAAGACTGAATTGCTTTTTTTCATGTGTATTCATTTTGTTATTATATCCCTTGCGGGTTAGGTTGTGGCACCTTCGCCTGGTGGCGGGTTGCCAGGGGATCAGTGAGCCTAATCTCTTACCCCTTCTCAATAACAATCGCACTGTATGCGTATTGATGGAATAAAGATATGTCTAAAGAAGGCCACTATCAAATGCTCCGGACCATGCCTCTTCTTTTTATTTAGACCAGATTATTGAAATAGTCAGAATGTCAGCAGCTTAGATGCTATTATAATTCAGATCAGAAAGTGTAGGTGAGTCCCAGCCCAAAGAGCTCCTTGAACTGCACCTTATCACTAAAGGTATCGTATTCACCATCTCCCGTGGTATCCTCTCCAAATTGGATATCATAATCGTATATCAGCTGGGTCAGCAAAGAGGCCGCCAGGTAATCATTTACTTTAAAGGTCAGCAGCAGATCCCAGTTAACATCAACATATTGTGGGTTGTCGAAGTAGTTGGAGAAGAGATCGACTTTGGTATCCAGAGTTACATTTTTGAGTATTTCTTTCTTAAATGCCATCTTCACATAAGCGCCCACTTCACTTCTCGCTTTTTGTCCCGGGTCAAGTCCGAAGGAACCGGCGGCAGAAAGATCATCATCCAGGACAAAGGTAAACTTGCTGGAGACCGGGGATAGAAAGAGGGAAAAGGTTTCGTTGGGTTTGTAATCCATACCCAGGGAAAAGCTCAGGTATCCAGGGGACATAAAACCGGAGATTTTCACTCGATCAGCCTCACCGGGCCTGTCATATCCTTCTGCGAACTGGGTGTTAAATCCGAGCAAAGATGTGTAAAACCATTTCTCAGAAGCTTTTAATCCAAATTTTGAGGCAAGATCAATCTGATCATCACTTTTACGCGTGGGATCATCGCCCTGTTTGATCAGGCCGAATCCCAGGATCAGTTTGTTTTCCCAGCTTGTCTTGTCTGTGGCGTAGTTAGCCCCCAGATTGATCAGGGCATTACCCGACAGGCTGTTTTCTCCCCCTGCTGCCCAGTTGGTAAGTGAAAGCTGGGACAGGTTCAGCGAGGTGCTTCCGCTGAATTTCCACAGGGTATCGGCATCAACCGGGTCCTGTGCGGAGAGGGTAATGGAAATCAGAGCTATGGTAAGGAGCAGGAAATTCTTTTTCATGAGATTTGTTTTATATGAAGTTAGCTTTTATCCGGGTTTTCAACAAATAATTTGAAACGATCCATGTTCAGCATGGTGTTATGAATAAAGGCCTGCTTCATGAAGGGGACCATCAGCATCATGATCCCCCTGAAGCGGAAGAAGTTGACAGTACGCCACAGCGTTACTCCCGGCTCTTTTTCTATAAACCAGTTTTCCACATCGTTGTATACACCACGCGCTCTGTAGCTCATGTGAAACTGTTCCGGAAGTTTTTTAGCAGTAATGGTTTCAGTCATCTCCAGGTCTCCCTTCCTGCTTTCGTAAACCAGTTCTGAGCGGGCACCTACCTCTCCCGGCTTACCTTCCAGGTGAGTAAGGCTGAGGAGACCGGGTTGCCACTTTTGCAGATTCTCTGTACTGTCGAACAATTCAACGACTTCTTGTCGGGAAAGCTTGATCAGGATTTCGCAGGTATATTTCATGTTGGGTAAAGTTCAAATGCAATAACAAATTTACTTCATATTTGTTTGACAGCTCCATTTCAACCGTAAGCCGATTTCCCACCGATATTTTATCTCAATTTGCCCTTAGCATTAAGTGCTTTGTAAATTTGATTAGAACCAAAGCTTACTGACATGCAGAAAAAGGTGATTATTATCGGCGGCGGAGTGGCCGGACTTTCAAGCGGCATCTACGGACAGCTCAATGGATACGATACCGAAATCCTGGAAATGCACTCTTTGCCCGGGGGACAATGTACGGCCTGGAAAAGAAAGGGCTATACCTTCGATTACTGCATCCACTGGCTGGTGGGCACTGCTTCTGGCCCCTTTCATGATATCTGGAAGGAGACCGGGGCACTGGATGAGCATACCGAGATATGGGATCCGGATACCTTTTCGACCATGCGTATGCCTGATGGAGAAGATTTTATCATTTATGCCGACATCGATCGCTGGGAACAGTACCTGACTGATCTGGCACCGGAAGACAGGAAGTCCATCGGAAAAATGTGCAATGACATGCGGAAGATGGCCACCATGCAGATGTTTGAGGATCCGGCCTTCAGAAGAAGTGTTCTGGATTATGCCCGATTTATGTTCAAAAGCGCACCTGCGGTAAGACTTTTTATGAAGTATGGTAAAACCTCCCTGCCAGATTATTTCAAAAAACTGGATTTTCAAAACAAGCAATTGAGGGAGAGGCTCCTGTCGATTGCGAACGGAATGGAGGATTTTTCTGCAGTAGCTTTTCTGTTTACACTGCTCTGGTTCTCCCAGAAAAATGCGGGTTACCCCCTTGGCGGTTCCATGCCTTTTACCATGCGTATGGCCCATATGTACAAATCACTGGGAGGTGTCTTTACCGGGAAATCAAGGGTAGAGAAGGTCCTTATCAAAGATAAGCGGGCCGTGGGGGTCAGGTTGACGGACGGTACCCTGAAATATGCTGATTACATCATCGGAGCCTGTGATCTGCATGCGCTGATGTATGATATGCTCGACGGAAAGTATCTTACTCCAAAGATTGAAAAGGCATTTGCTGAGTGGAAGCTCTTTAAACCCATTGTCCAGGTCTCCTTTGGGATATCCTGCCCCATTGAGAGTGAATTTCACACCTACCAGGTGATTGCTCCGGGTGAATCCATTGGGAGGACCACCCTGGCCACCGGCTAGGGAGTTTCCAATTACAACCACGACCCCCTGATTACTCCCCAGGGGATGTGTGTGATGAAATTGCTTTTTGACTCACCCTTTGAGATATGGGAAGACCTCAATGGAGAGGAGTATGAAGCCGAGAAAGCGAAAATTGTTGTGGATACCACGGAGAAGCTTGAAAAGCTCTATCCTGCTGTCAAAGGGAATATTGAAGTGGTGGATGTGGCCACCCCGCTTACAGACATCCGATATACAGGGGTCTATCGGGGAGCTTACGAGGGATTTTTGCCCACCAGCAAGAACATGACCAAGACCCTGAGCAATACGGTGAAAGGACTGGATAATTTCTACCTGGCCGGACAGTGGCTCTTCCCGGGTGGCGGATTGCCTCCTTCCGCCCAGTCGGGGAAATGGCTCTTTCAATTGATCACAAAAAAAGATAAGAAGAAATTCAGGGTGAGATAACAGGAGCTGTTGCCGATTTTTATATTTTCGGACTATGGAAATCAGTGAGCTCTACAACAACCTGAAAAAGGCATACACGGATGAGAACCTGGGTCTGGTTTCGGGACGCATAATCGGACTCTTCAGGGATAAAAAGTATGATGCCCTGAGGGCCATTCAGAAAGTGGTCAATGAGCACACCCCTTGCAATGAAGAGAAGGTTAACAAGATATTTTCACGTCTGATCATGCTCTATCACCCCGACCGTCTCAGTCAGAACCTGGAGCAACTGGAGAAGGCATACCAGGGAGGTGACTTTGAAACCCTTTACTCCATGTCCCATATTCTGACCGTGCAGAACCTGGAACCCGAGCATGTGGTGTTGAGTTCTGTGCTTACAGATGAGGACCTGGCCGAGGAGTTTGGATGGGATGAAGCTGCAGATGGTTACTCCTACTTTATGGCCGGCGAGGAGCTTGATCAGGAGGCGGAAGATGATTCCGGACTGAACCAGCGCAGTTTTCTTTCTGTACTGAAGAGAAGGGTCTATGGCAATCTGAATGTGGATTTCCCCATGTATCTGCTGGAGGACCTGGAGGAGATTGAGATGGCTGATTATGAGCTGGAGGACCTGGATGGGATCTCAGCATGCCATTATGCCAGGGCAGTGGACCTTTCCAATAATAATCTGACCGATATCACTGAACTGGGAGAACTCCGCCAGGTGGAGCGGCTCTATCTGTCCAACAACCAGATTGGACTCATCGATGCCCTGTACAATCTGACCGTACTGCAGGTGCTGGATATTTCCTTCAACGATGTGGACGATATTTCCCCCCTGTTTGAGCTCTCGCATCTCTCTTATCTGAATGTAATGGGAAACCGGATCCCGGCCTGGCAGCTGGAGAAGTTACAACTTCAGGGAGTTACCATAGTTGAATAGTTGGCTCGGGCAAAGAGCCAGGGATATTCCTACTTCAGAGCCTGTTCCAGATCTGAAAACCAGGGCACTTTCCGTATTCTCAAGGGAGGCTATTTTTTCGGCCACTGCCTTCTCATTGGGAGTGTTCAGGTAGCGGGGATAGATGGTATCCGGCTGATCAATATTTTCAAAAGAAGTAGAGGTGTATATGGGGGAGTTGATCCCCTTCTTTAGCTTCTCGTGCATGGTGCCCGCATGGACACATCTTGTGGGAAATTTATCCATTGAGCAGTTGTTTCATGGCCTCCACATTTTGTGGATTAATTGCCTTTTTGGATTCCGGGGTATAGAGATAATCAAAAAGCTCTTTGTAATGCTCCTCCACCTTGGGCCGGATCACCTTGTAGGTGGGATTCATCAGCTTGTTTTCTACAGTAAACCCTTCCGCCAGGATCCCCATATTGGCGGGAATCCATCGTTGTGGAAACATATCCCCGTACTTTCCGTTTTTTCTGTACTCCCTTATCTCATTGTCCACCACGGTGAGACAAGCCTTTATTCCCTCATCCGAGTCGCTTGCTAATCCTTTTCTATTCAGATACCTTTTCAGGGCATCCTTGCTGGGATGGACAAGGGCCACAGTATAGGGATTCTGATTGTTATGAAGCAGTGCCTGGTTGATGTATTCAGACTGGTCAGTGAAAGACTCCTCGATCCCTTCCGGACTATACTTCTCTCCATCATCGGCAATCAGCAGGCTCTTGTAGCG
>JAYEOJ010000043.1:0-19938 GCA_034722835.1 Bacteroidota bacterium
TTCCGATACCCTCCTTTTACTCATCCAGGTCTCAAACTTTCATCACCGTCGGGGCGGATTCTGGCAATCGCTTGTGATTGGGAGTTCGGACAAGGTACAGGCCAGGAAAGAGAGGCGGCGCATTTATAATTACTCCACCATCGGGGTTCTGTTCTTCTTTATGATCTTTTTCCTGATTTTCTGGTCCTTTACCAGGAAGGATGTATTAATGTTATTATTTGCCCTGACCACCATGGGCATCCTCATGCGATCGGTCAATACGGGGCTCTATTTCTCCAATTACTTTGTCGATGCTACCTGGTCCTGGCAGATCCGGATGGAATACCTGGGTTCCTACCTGGCACACCTGTTCGGGATGCTCTTTCTCCACAAGCTGTTTCCACGTGCATATATGAAGCGGATTATTCAGGCGAATACCATCGTGGTAACTATGGCAGGTGTCTCCCTGTTTATTCTACCGGTGCGCCTGTTCACTTTTGAGATGCTTGTTTTTCAGCCGCTCCTGGTGGTCTTCCTTGCTCACTACCTGATCATAAGTTTCTTTGGTACACTGAAAAAGAGAGTGATAGACGCCGTCTTTTTTGCATCATTGTCGTTTTTTATTTTCACCCTGATCAACGATATCCTTCTGGCCAACTCGGCCGGCTCACCCTCAGGCAGCTACATGACACAACTGTCCTTCCAGCTCTTTATTTTTGCCATGTCAGTGATGATCGTCATGCAATGGATCCGTAATTATAATGAGCGGCTCCAACTGGAGACAACTCTGCGGTTTAAAAACAGGGTGCTGTCTGTCATTGC
The DNA here is from genome assembly GCA_034722835.1 of Bacteroidota bacterium. Lineage (GTDB taxonomy): Bacteria > Bacteroidota > Bacteroidia > Bacteroidales. The sequence continues at coordinate 802 of JAYEOJ010000043.1, forward strand.
CCACGATTTGAAAAATCCCATCGCCAGCGTGGCACAGTTCTCCGAATTGCTGGCAGCCAAACCACAGCTTGCTTCAAAGAAACATATTACCCAATCTCTTCGTGAATCTTCTCAGGCGGCTCTGACCCTGCTGAACAATCTGCTCTACTGGGGACGAAGTGAATCGGAACGCCTGAGTATTACTCCTGAAAGCATAGAGATGAGAAAACTGGTCAAAGAGGTGGAAACTCTTTTCCAACATATGGCCATGCAAAAAGAGCTGGCACTTACCGTCGAAGTAGAAGCGGGAATCAATGCGTATGCCGATCCTGTTCTTGTGAATATCGTTTTAAGAAACCTGGTGGCCAATGCAATTAAGTTCACGCGCAAAGACGGATCGGTCCATGTGAAGGCCTGGCAGGAGCTGGATAAAATTCACTGCTCGGTCATCGATACGGGTGTTGGCTTGAAGCCCGAATACCTGGAACAGTTCAAAAAAGAAGGTTACCTGAGCAGTTCAGCAGGGACCGATCTGGAAATTGGAACCGGACTCGGATTGCAGCTGGTAAAGGATCTGCTTGAAAAGAATAAGGGAGCCCTGGAGATAGAGAGTAAAGTCGATGTGGGATCCAATTTTACATTTACGCTTCCTGCAGCAAAAAAAATCGAAGATGAAAATTAGCAAGTCGGAGGACAAACATATCAAAGGAAGCCGGATCATTCTGATCAGGAAAGACCAGGAGCCGGATGGATATATCACAGACCCTCAAGAGAAAGCCTACGTAAGTAAACGCATGGCGAGGGAGAAAAAACTGGCAATGCTGAACCGCCTGGACCACCTGGTTTTCTACAGAAGTCTGGAAAAAGAGGATGTCTCTTTAAGCACCCGTCTCGAAAATGCCAGGAAAGCCGGATTTGAGATACATTCCATGCTCATTGATAACGAAGTATCATCGCTAACTGTGGTCAATGGAGGGATAGATGCGGAGGAGTGTGTGGCTTTTGCCGAAGGGCTGGCTCTGACCAATTACCAGTTCCTGAAATACCTCTCTGCAGAAACATCCAAAAAGCATTCCCTGGGTGAATTGCTGCTTCATGATGCAAAACTCACCGAAGATCATGTGAATAAGCTGGCTTACCTGGTACATGCCGTGTATATGACCCGTGACCTGGTAAATGAACCCCTTTCGTACCTGAATGCAATGCAACTATCAGCAGAGATTGAGAAGATGGGGAAGGCTTCCGGATTTTCCGTGGAGGTATTCAACAAGCTTAAGATCGAATCCCTGAAAATGGGGGGATTACTGGCTGTCAATAAGGGTAGCATAGATCCCCCTACCTTTTCCATCCTCACCTGGAAACCAGAGAATGCCATCAATAAACGCCCCATTGTGCTTGTGGGAAAGGGAGTTGTTTATGATACCGGGGGACTCAGTCTGAAACCCACCCACGACTCCATGGATTATATGAAATGTGATATGGGTGGTGCCGCCGCTGTTGCGGGAGCATTTTATGCTCTGGCCAGGAACCAGCTCCCCTTATGGGTGGTTGGACTGGTTCCCGCCACAGATAACAGGCCCGATGGCAATGCTTATGTCCCCGGTGATGTAATCACCATGTACGATGGTACCACGGTTGAAGTACTGAATACCGACGCAGAGGGCCGTATGATCCTTGCTGATGCACTGAGTTATGCGAAACAGTACGATCCCGAACTGGTCATTGAGCTTTCCACCCTGACCGGTTCCGCCCATGTTGCCATTGATAAGTATGGCATGGTGGGCATGGGGAATGCAGGCCGCGAGGTGATGGAAAATCTAAAAGCAAGTGGCGATTATACTTGCGAGAAAGTGGCTGAATTTCCATTCTGGGATGAGTATAAGGAACAATTGAAATCGGATATTGCGGACCTGAGGAACATCGGCGGCAAGTATGGGGGCGCCATCACCGCCGGGAAATTCCTTGAGCACTTTACCGATTATCCATATATCCACCTGGACATTGCCGGTCCATCATTCAACAAGGTCCCGTTCAATTACAGGGGAAAAGGAGGTAGTGGTGTAGGGGTCAGGCTCCTCTATAATTTTCTCCTGGACCGGTCCTATTAATCTCGAAAACCAATGAAAGACAAACTCAAAATAGGGATATCCCATGGTGACATTAACGGGATCAGCTATGAGGTGATAATCAAAACCCTGATGGACAGCCGGATCAATGAGATCTGCACGCCCATTATTTACGGTTCTCCAAAAGTTACAGCCTATCACCGGAAAGCCCTTAATATCGAGGACTTCACTCCCACCGGGATCAATTCGCCGGACGAGGCCAGGGGGAACAAATCCTATATTATCAACTGTGTGGACGAGAATATCCGCGTGGAACTTGGTAAATCGACTGAGAGCGCAGGAATTGATTCATTTAAGGCATTAAAGGCGGCCACCGATGCCCTGGAATCGGGTAAAATTGATGCGCTGGTGACCGGTCCGGTCAACAAGCAGAATATCCAGCACTCTGAATTTAATTACAGTGGCCACACCGAGTATCTTCAGGCCCGTTTCCGAGCCGATGAGGTGATGATGCTGATGGTCAGTGAGCTCTTAAAAGTGGGACTGGTTGCCGGGCACGTTCCCATATCGGAATTAAGCTCCATGATCACCCAGGAGCTGGTTGTGGAAAAACTGAAGATACTTGCCCGTTCTCTGCTGGTGGACTTTGGTATCAGAAATCCCCGCATTGCAGTACTGGGACTGAATCCTCATGCCGGCGATGACGGACTACTGGGAAGCGAAGAACAGAAAGTGATTACCCCGGCCATTGAACAGGCCAAAAAACTGGGTATTACAGCTTTTGGTCCCTATGCGGCCGATGGCTTTTTCGGAGCGGGTCGGTTCAGTCGATTCGATGCCGTCCTGGCCATGTTTCACGACCAGGGACTTGCCCCCTTCCAGTCGCTCAGTATGGATAACGGAGTAAACTTCACGGCCGGACTGCCGGTGGTCCGGACCAGTCCGGCCCACGGTACAGCTTACGAGCTGGCTGGCAAGAATGTGGCATCAGCCACCTCCTTCAGAAATGCCATCTACCTGGCCATTGATGTGGCCCGCAACAGAAAACTATATAAAGATATTTCTGCTGATCCGCTTGTTGCGGGGAAGACCTATAACAGTGGGAAAGATGAATCGCCAGAGGACCTGGAAACCCCGGGTTAATACATCAATTCCTTTTGCTGCTTGTAGACAAACTGGAACAGCTGGTTCTCTACGGGAAAACAGAACATGTAGTAGGCAGTATTCTCATGTAAGGGAAAGTAGACGTAACCACTGGACACCTTCCCCGGAGGGATCTGGCAAGTTCTGAAAATCTCCTCATTCACCACCTCTTTCTCTTCGCTGATCAAAGTCATATCAGAACTGATCATCTTATCCTGGGAGATATACTGATCGGCCGTACCAGCCATCTGGAATACCCCATCGACAATGAAACCCGGGTTTTCTGTGGCCGCAAAACCGGAAGCATAGTAGAGGATGTCCACACTGGCCTGAAGGATGCCCAGGAAAGTGTTCATGCCCTTGTCCTTTTTCCTCTCTTCCAATGAATTGTCATAGGTCATCAAGACCTTATCCGGATGCATGGCCATCCAGGGAGTATGAGGAGCCGCCTCCGCATGGGCACTATCCAGTACCAGGTAATAGAAATCTCCCGGCAGGATGGAAAGGGTATCTGAAGTAGCATTGTGTATCACAAAATCAAAGATCAGGTACTCCCCCTGAATACCGTCGTAGCCCAGTTCCACTTCTATTTGATCACTTTCAAGGGAGATGTATTCCCGCCCCATGGCGAAATGGCCCTCGGGTGCTTCCGGAATAATCCGGGTAACCACCCTGGGTGCAGTACAGGAGCATAATAGGAAGAAAAGAATCGGCAGGCAGTAAATTTTTTTCATTTCCAGAATATCTGATACTGGAACAGACGCAAAAACCCTGCCGAAAATCAGAGAGATCGTTCTCTACCCGATCAGTGCATTGTATTCTTCAGTCCCCATCAAATCTTCCAGCTGGGAAGGATCAGATAGTTTTATCCTGATCATCCATCCTCCTTCAAAAGGCTCCGAATTAACGAGCTCAGGAGTATCCTCCAGGGCGGAATTTGCTTCAATCACTTCTCCATCCACAGGCATATAGAGATCCGAAACGGTCTTCACAGCCTCAATGGTCCCAAAAGTCTCTCCCTTTGACAGGGTTTCACCTTCGGTCTCTATTTCGATAAATACCACATCCCCAAGTTCACCCTGGGCAAAATCGGTAACTCCAACCACGACTTCATCACCTTCCACACGAATCCATTCGTGCTCGGCGGTGTACTTTAGATCTGTAGGAACGGACATAGAATAAATATTATTGGTTAATGGTTATCCAAATGTAATAATTTCCGGATGATTTTCTAGCTGCTTAAAATCATATAATATCCACCAGATGACCTTACAAGGTGAAGGTCATACTAAAGCCTACACTGTAGTTCGCGTTCGGATAACTATTTGATATATAAGGCGTTGTGAGTCTCTGGTCGTAAAAGATACGAACAATGAACTTATCGCTCAGCATATAATCGGCATTGGCTTTAAGACTGAAAATGGTCTGACCGGCCGTGATCTCACTACCCGACAGGTCCTCCAGCTTCCGGATCACTGTCCGGTTGTTCCGCATGGACAGATCCAGCCGTACATTCAGGTCGCTGGATAGATTTCTATTGTTGATGACCAGCGGAACCTCATTAAAGCGGTAACCCGCTCCAACTATAAATTCCTCGCTGTTCACCTCATTTACCTGTGTATTGGCCAAATTCAGGGCCACGGTTCTGGAACGTTTATATTCGATGCGGGTGGTCAGGCTATTCTTCCAGTCCATATTAATATCGAAGAGGGGACTGAAATTTTCATTGATGCTGATGGTATTGATATTCTGTTCCACCATAAAGTTCCCCTGCAGGTCGGTGACAATGGGTACCCCGCTGATGGTATCAGCAATGTAAAACGGGTTGTTGATAAAGGATCCCACGCTATAAGTTGAGCGGTAGGAGTGGTTCATAACAATGGAATTGACATACTTCTGCAGGGCTTCAATTTTTCCCAGTCCATCGAAACGCACCTGCCAGTTGGGCATCATCTCCCAGATGGTTTTAATGGCGTTCATGGAAACATTGTCTGCCGATCCTCCTCCGTATGCTGCCAGGAATGCAGGAATAAGGACCTCCTGAGAGGTGGGTCCGTACCCGGACACGTAGTCGGCATCGGTGCTGTCGGGAGGAAGTACCACACCGGTATTGTCGGTATACTCCCTGCCCAGACGCTGGGAGATGGTTGCCCGGTACTCATTTTTCAGCAGGTCGAATGATCCCGATGACTCTACTTCGTCATCAATCTTCTCAAAAGCAGTTCTCAGGCTGATCACCGACATGCTGAAGCTACCGCTGTATAGCGTTCCCCTCAGGGAATCGGCTGGCAGAGAACCATCCATATTGGCTGTGTAATATTCCGAGAAGTTGTAGGAGTACATCCGGTTGGAGGTCAGATCAATCTTCAGGCCGTTGAAGGGTTCAATATTCATCCGGGCAGTAAAGCGCTCAGTATGGTTCATGTTGTAGGGATCATTAAGCACCCGGTCGGTGGTAAGTGCTCCTCTGCCAAAAGCGTTCAATGCATAATCCTGGTCCTGCCAGCCTGTGATAAAGGCCCAGCCCGGTTCCATGTGTCCATTCACCGAATGTGTACCAAAACCGAAGCGATCCACTCCATATACATACCCGGGTTGCAGGGTTCCCCCACTGGTGGAATAGGTCAGGTTCAGGGTGCGGATACTCATCAGGATCCTCACGGTACTCTCTGCAATAAAAGTAAGCGGATTCTGCCCTTTTTCGATGGTGCCTGTTACCTTCACCGAGGCATTGCGTATGGCTTTATCCGATGTAACCCTGATACGCACGTTACTGAGTATCTCTGTAGTTACCTCCACGGGCTGCATATTCTCATCAAAGACCTCAACCATAATGTCTTCTGTCTTCAGGTTATGAACCACATAACGGGCCCGTCCTTCACGCAGATAGATATTATCATCCTCGTAGATCCTGGTCTTGATCCTGGTTTTTGCTTCCCTGGCCCTGGTCTGGGCATTTCGGTATTTCGCATTGATCTCCTTCAGATAGGGCACTTTATTGTAGAGGTTCAGAAAATTCAGCTGTCCGTTCAACTGGATGGTATTTGAATTCTTAATGGTATTCCCGAGGTTGATGGGCCCATAGACCGGATCATCAGGAATAATGGGGCCCACATCCCAACCATAGGTCCCCCCGTAGCGTGCATTGATGGAGGTCCAGTCCAGCAGCGGGATCTTATTGATGGGCACATTATAGGAAACATTGAACTGGTGGAAATAGCTGGTGGTCCGCCCAAGATTCAAAATCGTATCCCGCAGGGCATCCCATTCATAATCATATTTGTATCGGCCCTCCGGCTCATCGATCCGGGTATTATTCGTTGAAGAAAAATCGAAACGAAGATTTCTGGTCAGGTCAAACTTCAGATCAAAAAAGCGGTTCCAGAAAAAATCCTTTCTGAAGGTGGGTTCCACGTAGTAGTCCGGATTATCGATGTTCCTGACCTCCTTCTCCAGGTAGTAGCGATCCATGTCGGTCCGGAATGAGACCCTGGACGGGGTCACATTAAAATTGAAATCCTTGATCAGCCTGAACCATTCCGAATTCATCCATTTAACTGACTTAAAGGGTTGAACATTCGTGGGCCTGGTATTGAAGTTATAAGATATATTCCCCCTCACCTTGCTTGTATTGTAGTAATTGAGATTGGGATTCCGGCTTTGCATCTCATTCATGGAGAAGGAAGTGGACCAGTTGGACAGGCTGTAGAAATGCTTCTTGTTCCCTGCCTTGTTCATCCTCACATTGGTCACCGCAAAGGCTTTGCGCTCCACCACATCCCTGGCATTGCGGATGATGGAATCACGTTCTGCCTCGGTTTCCGCCTCCTCAATGGCCTCTTTCAATGGAACATCCGGATCCAGTGGATTGTATTCGGGATTTACAATGGCTTTTGAGTAAGAGGCAAAGACCGGAATATTTACTCCGCTCTCCTGTTTAAAGAACTTCCCCATCTGAAGATTGGAGGAAATATCGTACTGGATAATCTGTTCCAGCTGCCGCTCCTGTATTTTCTGCTCAACACTCCCAAAGCCAGGCTGACTGGTGTTTCCGGCAAAGGTGACATTCCCGAAGTCAGCCAGTTTCAATGAGGCTCGTCCTGTGGCAGCCCATCCCCCGTGTTCATTGAAATCGGTCAGGCGCAGCTCATTCAACCAGATCTCACCCGACTTGGGTAATCCGTCATCCGGACCATAAGGATTGTTACCGGCTTTGGGATTCCGTACCCCGATCATGATGGTACGAACGCTACTCAGGTTCGGGTTCCCGGTAACCGAAATGCGATTTCCTTTTTCGTCCATCTCAGAATATACCGATGTGATGGTCACCTCGCTCTCGGGATCGCTCATGGCTTTGTTCCTGGCTTGCTTCAACTCCTTGAAATCATCCAGTACCACCTCAAATTCATTGCCCCTGGGCCACACAATCTCGCGGTCGCTTTCTCTGTCGTTGTCATACCTGCCCGGGGGGGTAAGCTCCAGAGGTACTTCGTATTCGTAGTAGTTATTCTTGTAATCGGTCCCCAGCCTGACAAAGGCTACCAGCTCGTTATTTTCCAGCACTTCTCCTGTAATGGCTTCGCCGTGCGCCTCCATCCGGATCTTTTTATACTGCCGTATATCCAGCTCTGTATTTTTATAGGCGGCCCGGGCATCCCCATCGGCCAGTTCATTCACTTTTAAGACAATGGACTGCTCATTCAGTTGCCTGAGCTGGGGCTGCATGGGATCGATCTGACGGTCAAATCCCGGTGGAAGCACATAATTAACCGGTTCCTTGCCTGAGTTTTCTTCAATATTTACCGCCGAAATGGCCAGCGCTCCCAGCGGAGGTTCCACCCCCGTCCAGTCCTCCCCCCCCTGGGTCAGCGGATACTGGTAACGCCTCCACTCACCGCGCACCAGATCGAGCCTGGCAAAGCGGAGAAAGGTGGTATCCTCAAATCCCGTCATAAACATCCGCATAAATCGAATGGTTTTAAAATCACTGATATCCCCTTCACGGTCATCATAATCGAAGATGGGGATCCTGAACTGGTACCAGGTGACATCGGCTGTCTCCCCATTCTCGTAATTGACCTTGTCGACCACCTTATCAACAATGTGGTTTCGTCCCACCTCCAGGTCATTGCTGTTGATGTCGACCCTGTAGGAATAATAACTCTCTCCTTCACTAAGCGTATTGTCGCGGTTGATATCCTCAATATCGGGAAGAGAGGTGCCGGAAGTGGGGTAAGATTCCTGGTTGTCCAGGTCACTGGGCGAGTTCCCCTCATGGTTGTTGTACTTCTTGTAGCGGGTAATAATATCCTCACGGGCAGCATCATAGTAGGTGCTTCGGTAGTACATGTAATCGTCCGATGAGGGGTCGGCAAAGATGGCATCCCGGGCTTCCTGGCTCAAGAGTCCGGAGCTATAGAGGTCTTCAATCTGGTGCAGGTAGTCATCCGGTTCCTGGGAAAAGAAAGCCTCCTCGTCCAGGGCGTAGATGGACGACAGACCATCCAGTCCCACATCCTGGTATTTCCGGGTTTCGTCGCCCGCACTGAAGCCCTGTACCAGCGACTGTGTCAGGGGTACGCGACCCCACACGGTAGTATCCACCTTTTCCACAACTTCCGATGTGGGCAGTCCGTTTTCAAAAACCTTCCTGGAATCCTTCAATACATCTTCGGAAATATTACCCAGGTTAAAATAGAGCTCTCCACCGCTATGATCAGGCATTTCAGCAAAGGGATCCATCATCCAGAATTCGATAAATTCCACATTGGCCTGTTCAAAATCGGTGGAGTAGATCTCTCTCATAATTCCTCCCCATCGCTCCCGGGGTTGAAGCAGTTCTCCATTCAGCCCGATCCGCTCATAATCGTAGTTATAGGGACCCCGTTCTTCCGGATAAAAGGACAGGTTCAGCACAGAGATCCGGGTAGGGATCCCGTTGGGATTCTCCTTGTAGGGAAATATATCCTGCTCATATACCTCGTACACGTAGGCACTGGACATATAGTCCGGATCGGACTTCATATAATCGGGTGTCCGGGAATCGGGATTCAGAAAGAGGGGATCAATATGGTACCATGCCAGCCTCGCACGATTGTAACCGTATGCCCGGTCATTGTTCAATTCGGACTCCGGAAAAAATCCCCTGGGTGTACTGGCCAGTTTCCAGGAAGAGAACTGTTTCAGGTCCATGGATGTTTCACTTCCTTCAAAATCGTCAATATAGGCGTTTCCGTCAATGGCACTGGAGTGACCCGGAATCAACTGGGCAAACTCCCCAACCACCGTAAAGTTAGAGGGTGCCTTGGTCTCCAGGAAGGGCAGTTTATCCACCAGGTTGGTCAGCCACTGGGACTCGGTGCTGTAGTTCCCGTTAAGTCCCCAGATGGTATTGGAAATAGGTTCATCGCCAATGTTCACCTTCTGGGTCAGGGGCCTTTCGGTCAGGTGCATGGCTGTGGCCCCGATGTTAAATTTATCCGAAATCCGGTAGTCCAGGTGGGCTCCAACCAGGGTTTTGGTCTGGAAGTTAAACAGAGACTGGTTTTCCAGAGAGATGCGAATGGGTGTGCCCGATTCAAGGATTCCCTGGTTGATGATGGTAACCCGGCCCAGCATGTAATCGACCGTATAGTCAGTCCCCTCCATCAACTCCCGTCCGCCGGCAGTTACCTTTACCGATCCCTGAGGTACATTCATGGCATTCAGCATGATTTCCGAGCTGCTTGAAGAGGAATACTCCCCTTCAATGAGGAACTTGTTCTTCTCAGCAATCTGCTGCGCCTTGGTCTTGGTGGAGTCATAAAGCTCCTGGAACACATACTTCTCAATGGCAGCCTCGGCATCGTCAGCATCCAGGCTGTCCCTCAGGAGCTGTGCCAGATCAGACCCGAACGGTTCCAGCTGTGGAAAAAAGACCCGCCCGTTGGAAGAACTCATGGTGATCCCTTCCATGTAGTCAAAAATACCATCGGGATAGGGATCCTGCTGTGAGTTCATATTGTCGAGGTTCAGCAACCTGATCAGGATGGTTTTATCCATGTCTCCCCCGGGCAGATAATTGACCGCGTTCCCCGTTTTATCGTCGCGGTAAAGTACATCCAGGGTAAATTCATCCTGGTTCACCTGATAGGCCCCAAGTGCATAGACGTTCTTCATCATCAGATTCCAGGTGTAGCTTCTGGGGGTGAAATTGGTGGGCTTTATCAGTTTCATCATCAGGGACGACGGTGCACTGATCCCGCTGGACTGGGAGAGTTCACCAACCTGGAAGGTCTGGCCCCTGTAAGTATATTCATAAGCCACAGCCAGGATCTCATCGGTATTCAGGGCCGTATTCAAAGAAATATAACCCAGCTTGTCGTTAAAGGTATATTCCCGTGAAGAGAGCAGTCTGGCATTCTCAATTTTTTCAAAATCTGTTCCCAGCACCTGGCCCGCACCCTCCAGTTCGCTGGTTACATTTTTGATATCCCTGATGGCCGAATGAGTGGTGGTTAGCTCCCCATATGCATTGTTCAGTGCATTCCTGGGATAGTTTCCTGTCTGGGCAGGATCCCGAACGTAAAACTCGGGGTAGGGCTCGGCCAGATCATTCACTGCCACGATGTTCCTGCTCTGCTCGAAGTTTGTGGTCTTGTTGGTTACCCATACCTCAATGCGCGTGATGGCTACATCAGAGGTGATGACCGGCAGATTCGACAGCGCCCTGTTGTAAGTCTCCCGGAAATATTCAGACAGGAAGAAGTGCTTGTTGGCATCGTAGTCATCCACTGTTACAGAATACTCATTCAGCTGGGCCCCACCCTGCACATTAATGACCGACGATTCGCCCCGCTGCTGGGAGAACACGCTGGTGACCGTAAGTTTCCCAAATTGCAATTCTGTTTTTAAACCAAAGAGGCTCTGGCTCCCGTTAATAAGAGATCCCGGCAGGGAAAAATTTACGTTTCCTGCTTCAATCTTCTTGATTATTTCATCCTCTTCACCCGTATACTCCAGCTTGGTCTGGTTCTCAAAATCAAAAGTAGCTTCCGTATTATAGCTGATATCCATGGCAAACTTGGTACCGATGGTACCTGCCACATTCATGATAATCTTTTCATCAAAGGTAAAGGAGGGCACTGATCTGAGCTGCTCGCTGATATTGGGATTGTCCTGTTTACTTAGGTTAAATCCGAAAATCAACTCGGCCGATCCCGTGGGAACAATACTGATTACATTGGATCCAAACAGTTTATCAAAGGCCTCTCCTCCCACCTGGATGGGTGGAATAAATGAGAGCTGCTGTTCCAGGGAGCTCCCACTTGCTTTCAGGCGCCAGTAGTCACTCACCTGTTGATTCAGATCAAGTTTTCCATACTCCTCCAGGCTCATGGAGGTCGGATTCCTGTAATTCCAGCTTCCGATGGTTTCGGTGAACACATACTTCTTTGTCAGAGGATCATAAACCACCTGCGAATTGATGTTGGAGGGATTTTGCAGGTAGAGTGGTGAACTTTGCCCGGAAAATGAGAAAGGATAGGAACCCCGGTCAGAGAAGGGATAATGGAGCGTTGAATCCTGGGCATTAGCTCCAATAGCCAGCAAGAATCCAATGACAACCAGGAATATGTGATTATGTCTATGGTTCACTACATAAACTTCAAGGCAGCCTTCACTACCTCCTCAACAGAAAGCTCGGGCTGCTCTGATAAAATACGGGTCACCGCCTTGTCTACGGTCTTCTTCGGAAAACCCAGTGCCACTAAAGCAGATAACGCTTCTTCGCGGCTTGTATTGTCCTGTGAAAAGAATAATTCATCAATCCCCGCACCTTTCCCAACCTTGTCTTTCAAGTCAACGATGATCCGCTGGGCAGATTTGGCTCCGATCCCTTTTATTCCCTGCAATAAAGAGACATTCCCGGCCAGGATGGCCTGACTTATTTCTTCAGGTGAAAGTGAGGAGAGGATCAGACGGGCCGTATTGGCACCCACACCGGACACCGATACGAGCATTCTGAAGATCTCACGCTCCTCCCGGCTGGCAAAACCATAAAGAATCTGGGCATCTTCCCTGACAACAAAATGAAGGTAGATCTTCCCTGCTGTCAGACTGCTGATCTGGCTGTAGGTAAATACTGAAATGTGAATGTAGTAGGCCATGTGGCCTGCCTGAACGATCAGATGAGCCGGACTCTTCTCAACAAAATCTCCCTCGATGTATTAATACATACCCTTGCTTTTGGTATGCAATATAAAATAAAATCGAAAGCGATCTTTAGAGAGTTTTCAGCGACTGTTAGAGAGTTTTCTTCATTTCGGTCTCCTCGAAAGCCTCGACCATATCCCCCACCTTGATATCGTTGAAATTCTCGATGTTCAATCCGCACTCAAGACCCGAAACCACCTCTTTGGCGTCATCCTTGAAACGCTTCAGTGAGCCCAGTTCTCCACTGTAGATCACAATACCGTCGCGGATAAGGCGAACCTTGGAGGCGCGCTTTATTTTGCCTTCCCTGACAATGCAACCGGCAATGGTTCCCACCTTGGTGATTTTGAAGGTTTCCAGGATCTCCAGGGTTCCGATGATATCCTCCTTGATCTCCGGGGCCAGCATACCTTCCATGGCTGACTTCACCTCCTCTATGGCATCGTAAATAATGGAATAGAGACGGATGTCAATCTGCTCTTTCTCAGCCAGCTTCCTGGCACTGAGCGAGGGCCTTACCTGGAATCCGATTATAATGGCATTGGATGCAGCTGCAAGCAGAATATCCGATTCTGAGATCTGTCCAACGGCCTTGTGCTTGATATTTACCTGTATCTCCTCGGTACTCAGTTTGATCAGGGAATCGGAAAGAGCCTCAATGGATCCATCCACATCACCCTTCACAATCACATTCAGCTCCTGGAAGTTACCAAGGGCAATCCGGCGTCCGATTTCGTCAAGTGTAAGATGTTTGGTGGTCCTGAGCTCCTGCTCACGCTGGAGTTGTTCGCGCTTGTTGGCAATTTCCTTGGCCTCCTTATCGGTATCCATCACATTAAAACTCTCCCCGGCCTGTGGAGCACCATTCAGTCCAAGCACCAGGGCTGGTGTAGCTGGACCGGCCTCCTTTATTTTTTTACCACGCTCGTTAAACATGGCTTTTACGTGTCCGAAATGCTGGCCTGCCAGCATGACGTCTCCGATCTTCAATGTTCCGGACTCCACCAGAATGGTGGCAACATTGCCCCTTCCCCGGTCCAGGGTTGATTCAATAATGGTACCCCGTGCGGCTTTCTTGGGATTGGCTTTCAGCTCAAGAAGTTCTGCTTCCAGAAGCACCTTCTCAAGCAACTCCTCGATATTCTGATTTCCCTTGGCTGAGATTTCCTGGCTCTGGTACTTCCCACCCCAGTCCTCTACCATGTAGTTCATCTGGGCAAGCTCATCCTTGATCTTCTCCGGGTTGGCTGCCGGCAGATCGATTTTATTAATAGCAAAAACAATGGGGACACCTGCAGCTGCAGCATGGTTGATGGCTTCCACGGTCTGGGGTTTCACCCCATCGTCGGCTGCCACTACAATAATGGCCACATCCGTAATCTGGGCACCACGCGCACGCATGGCTGTAAACGCTTCGTGACCCGGAGTATCCAGGAAGGTAATCCTTCTGCCATCTTCCAGTTTCACTCCATAGGCTCCGATATGCTGTGTAATTCCACCTGCTTCACCGGCTGCCACATTGGCATCACGTACCACATCCAGCAATTTGGTCTTACCATGATCCACATGACCCATCACAGTTACAATGGGGGATCTTGGCTCCAGGTCTTCGGGCGAATCCTCTTCATCCTTGATGGATTCTACCAGATCCACGCTCACAAATTCCACCTTAAAATCAAACTCATCGGCCACCATGGACATGGTCTCCGCATCCAGGCGCTGGTTAATGGAGACAAAGAGACCCAGGTTCATACAGGTCTGTATCACCTCGGTGGGTGGAACATTCATCATATTGGCCAGCTCATTGACGGATACAAACTCCGTCACCTGCAGCATATTTATTCTCTCTTCGAGCAGATCACTCTCCTCCTGCAACTTGGCCTGAACAGCATCGCGTTTTTCGCGCCTGTATTTGGAGGTCTTTGATTTGGATCCTTTGCTGGTCAGTTTGGCCAGTGTATCTTTGATCTGCTTCTGTACATCCTCTTCATTGACTTCCGGCCTGGCGGCACGCTTACGTTTCTTACCTCCCTTTTCTCTTGCCGCACCTGCTTTGTTCTGCTTGTCAATGTCAACCGGTCCGGATTCCTTCTTGATGCGCTTCCTCTTTTTCTTTTGATCGAGGTTCTGGTCATCCTTGCTGGAAGCCACCGGTTTTTTCTTTGGCTCTCGTTTTTTGGGAAGCTCAATTTTACCTACAACGGTGGGGCCTGTCAGTTTCTCAACCCGGGTGGGGATCAGATTTGTATCGTCTTTTACTTCCTTCTCACTGCTCTCTTCATCCACTTCCGGGCTTGTCTCTTCAAGCTCTTCAGGAAGTTCTGCTTTCACCTCTTCAGCTTTTGTTACCGGAACTTTCTCAGCTTCGGGCTTCTCTTCAGCTTCACTTTCCTTCTTTGCAGCTTTCGCTTTCCCTGCAGCTTTTTTCTTTACTTCAGTCTCTTTAAGCTCCTCTTCCTTGCTATCGGCTTCTTCAGTCTTGGCCTTGGATTTCTTAGCGGGACGGGTCTTCTGGTTCATGGAATCCAGGTCGATTTTCCCTACAACCCTGGGGCCGCCTTCTGCCGCTTCGGGTTCCTCCTCCTTCTTTTCTGCCTTCTCGCTTTTTGCTGCCTTTGGCTCATCCTTCTTTGCTTTTGTTGCCTTTGGTTTTTCCACAGGGGGTTCAACAACAGGCTTTCCCTCTTTGGGCTCTGGTTTCTTTTCAGCTACCGGCGCCTCTTTTTCAGCTACCGGCGCCGGAGTATCGGCAGCTTCGGCCGTATGATCGGTAATGATTAATTCTTCGGATTCCTCCTGTTCGGCTGTTTCAGGAACATCATCCAGGGAGAGCGACTCCTGCCTCTCTCTAAGGTTCTTCAGGGTCAACTTCTCACTTTCCTTCTTCACATTCAGATCTGTACTGTACTCCTCCTCCAGGAGGTCATACAGATCAGGATCCAACTTGCTGTTCGGATTGGAATCGATCTCATGTCCCTGCTTTCCAAGAAACTCAACAATGGTGGAAATCCCCACGTTAAACTCCCTGGCAGCCTTGCTAAGTCTTGTTGCCTTTCTTTCAGCCATATAAATCTATTCAAATTCTGCTTTAAGCACATTGACCAGGTCCTTGATGGTCTCCTCTTCCAGATCCGTTCTTTTGACCAGGTCTTCCACACTGAGGTTCAGCACTGATTTGGCAGTATCACATCCGATTGCCTTCAGTTCATCCAGAACCCAGCTTTCAATTTCATCAGCAAATTCTTCGAGGTTCACATCCTCATCGTCCTCGTCCGATTCACGATATACATCAATTTCATAATCCGAGAGCTGACTGGCCAGCTTGATATTCAGTCCACCTTTACCAATGGCAAGGGAGACCTCCTTGGGCTGCAGGTAAACTTCAGCACGCTTCTCTTCATCATCCAGCTTTATGGAAGTGATCTTGGCCGGACTCAGAGCCCGGGTAATAAATAGCTGGATGTTGTTGGTATAGTTGATTACATCGATGTTTTCATTCTTCAGTTCCCTGACTATGCCATGGATCCGGGAACCTTTCATACCCACACAGGCTCCAACAGGGTCAATTCGCTCGTCATAAGACTCCACGGCCACTTTTGCCCGTTCACCGGGTACCCTGACAATCTTCTTGATGGTAATCAGGCCATCAAATATTTCAGGAACCTCCAGCTCAAACAAACGCTCCAGGAATACGGGGGAGGTTCTGGATAAAATGATCAGGGGATTGGCATTGCGCATATCCACCTTAACCACAACCGCACGGATAGTATCTCCTTTCCGGAAATAGTCAGAAGGGATCTGCTCGGTCTTGGGCAGGATCAGTTCATTGCCTTCGTCATCCAGGATCAGTATCTCTCTTTTCCATACCTGGTATACCTCACCGGTAACCACATCACCTATCCGGTCCTTATACTTGTTGTACAGGTGATTTTTCTCCAGCTCCATGATTCTTGCAGAAAGGTTCTGGCGCAGGGCCAGGATGGCACGTCTACCAAAATCGCCCAGTTTTACCTCGTCGGTTACCTCTTCACCAACCTCATAATCATCATCAATCTCCTTGGCCCTGGTCAAAGGAATCTGCAGGGCCGGCTCTTCCACCTCATTATCTTCAACAACCTCACGGTTCCTCCAGATCTCGAAGTCACCCTTGTCAATATTGATGATGATATCAAAATTTTCATCGGTTCCGTACTTCTTAAGCAGCATGCCCCTGAATACATCCTCAAGGACACTCATCATGGTTACACGGTCGATGTTCTTTAATTCCTTAAATTCGGAAAATGTCTCTATCAAATTAAGATTTTCCATTGCTACTCTGTTGAATCAATTAAATGATATTATTGCTTTTGCTGTTTTGATCTCTTCAAAACCTATCTCTTCGTCGTCTCCGTTTACCTTCAGAATGATCCCACTTTCAGAAACCGATTCCAGTTTGCCCTTTACCTTTATTCCATCGGTATAGAGCACTTCGATATCACGACCTAAATTCTTTTCATATTGTTGCTTCACCCTGAAGGCACCTCCCAGACCAGGTGAGGATACTTCCAGAGAGTAATCCTCCACATCTCGGTCCAGCGACTCATTCAGAAAGCGGCTGATTTTTACGCACTCATCAATGGAAATCCCTTCCGGCCTGTCCACGTGGACCATAATGGCATTCCCGGGTTTCACCACAACTTCCACAAGGAAAATATCAGTACCCTCAATGTGTTGTGCAACCAGCTCTGTTATGCTCTCAGTCGTAATCATTTTTTCGCGTAATAAAATAGGGGACAAAAGCCCCCTAGAACAAATCTCTCCTAACGACAGCGCAAAAGTACAAATAATCGTGAAATTTGCAAAAAACAGAACGTTTTTTCGCTGATACAAACCTGATTATGGCAATAAAAACATAATTTTGTGCCACAAAGAACCCATATGGGGAATAATTCTTCCAGGAATAAGCTGAAAATCATAAACGATCCTGTCTATGGATTTATTAAAATTCCATACGACACGGTATTTGACCTGATTGAGCACCCTCTGTTCCAGCGTCTTCGACGAATCCGGCAGCTGGGGCTCACTCATTTTGTCTACCCGGGAGCCAACCACACCCGCTTCCAGCATGCTGTGGGGGCCATGCACCTGATGGGTCTTGCCATCGAAGTGATCCGTTCCAAGGGACATGCAATCAGCGAAGAGGAAGCCAGGGGGGTGACCATCGCCATCCTGCTGCATGATATCGGCCATGGACCCTTCTCTCACTCCCTGGAACAGAGCCTGATCAGAAACACCACACATGAAGAGATCAGCCTGAAGTTTATGGAACAGCTCAACCATGAGTTCGGTGGGGAACTGGACATGGCCATTGAGATTTTCAAAAACCGTTATCCAAAAAAATTCCTGCACCAGCTGGTTTCCAGTCAGCTCGACATGGACCGCCTTGATTATCTGAAACGCGACAGCTTTTTTACCGGGGTCACCGAGGGTGTGATCGGGTCGGACCGGATTATCAAGATGCTGAATGTGCTGAACGACCAGCTGGTGGTGGATGAGAAAGGGATCTACTCCATTGAAAAGTTTCTGATCGCCAGAAGACTCATGTACTGGCAGGTTTATCTGCACCGCACCGTTGTGGCTTCTGAGCAGATCCTGGTATTGATGTTAAAACGGGCACAGTTCCTAACTTCAAAAGGGGCAGAGCTCTTTGCCACCCCGGCACTGGCTTACTTTCTCCAGGAACACAATCAGTACTCCCTGGATCAGTTTGCACTGCTCGATGATGACGATATCCTTGCTTCAGCGAAGGTTTGGTGCAACAATCCCGACAGGATTTTGTCTATGTTAGCGAACGGACTGGTCAGCCGGAAGCTGTTTCATGTGGAGTTGAATAATCAAGCCTTTCAGTCTGAACGTGTTGCAGAGATCAGGGGAAGAGTAGCAGAGAAACTCTCCATAACTCCCCGGGAGGCCGAATACCTGGTGGTATCGGACAGTGTCAGCAACTTTGCATACAGTGATATGGACGACCGGATCACCATCATGGATAAACCTGGAAATACACGCGATATTGCTGAGGCTTCTGATATTCTGAATATCTCGGTGCTATCAAAAAATGTACGGAAATATTTCCTCTGTTACCCACGTTTAACGAAAGAGACAGATGAATAATTATCACATATAAATTATAGCTGAATGAATTTTACTGCAGCGATTATTGCTGAATTCCTGAAAGGATCGGTCGAAGGCAATCCGGAGGCCACTGTTAGCGACATTTCTAAAATTGAGGAGGGAAAGCCCGGAACGCTGTCCTTTCTGGCCAATCCCAAATATGAAAAGTACATTTACGATACCCAATCATCCATTGTTATTGTAAACACTGATTTTCAGCCACAAGAAGAAATCAGTGCCACCCTGGTCAGGGTGAAGAACGCTTATGAATCTTTCGCGGCACTCCTCCGGCTCTACGAACAGAGCAAACCCAGGAAGAGCGGGATAAGCAAGATGGCTGCCATTGCAGATTCAGCATCCCTGGGGAAAGAACTATACGTGGGCGATTTCACAGTTATCTCCGGGAACGCTTCCATTGGCGATGGAGTGCAGCTCTACCCACAGGTGTATGTTGGCGACCATGTGAAGATCGGGGAAGGAAGCATTCTCCACCCCGGGGTAAAGGTGTATGAAGGGTGTGTGATCGGGGCCCATTGTGTGATTCATGCCGGTGCTGTTATAGGTGCAGACGGATTTGGGTTTGCTCCCAACCAGGACAACAATTATG